>JBOFQC010000567.1:0-3074 GCA_051660725.1 Thermoguttaceae bacterium | reverse complement strand
ACAGAGAAAACAAAGGGGTAAAACTCTTAATTGAGGAACCCACGACTTCTTCCGACGAAAAGAAGACTTTCGAAAGAGTTTTGGTTGCCAGGATGGAAAAAATGGGACTTACGCCGACGATTGGAATCGGGTTCCCGTTTGTGCCGAAACTGAATAAAGATAAACCGTTATCAAAATCGCTCGAAAAGAAACTCTCAGACGATGATGTACAGCTGTTCGCTAATGCTTCAAGTTGTAGTATAACGCAAATAAATTCTGAAAAAGTCACTGATTTTGTTGACGTGGTTAAACACCAATACAACAATTTCGATAAGCCGCTAAAGTACACGTTCAGTAAAACGTCAGAATCCGTTGACAGCAAGAACAATGAAAACGCCGCTACCAAAACGGAAACACAAAGTGAATTCACGGTAACTATTCCGCCTTGCGCAATGAAGGAACTAGGTGTCCGATTCGCAATTGGTGAAATTTCGGCAGTTAGAGTCGGTTCCGAAGCGGAAAAACTCGGCATTAAACCGGGCGACAAACTCATCGAAGTTGACGGAAAACGCGATTTCGACCCGATGAAACTCTCTCAAAAACTGCAAAAACAAGCAGCCGAGGGACTCGAAAAAGTCGAAATTGTTATTCTTAAACCCGTCACAAAAACCGAAGCCAAGGATTCTGACGTTGCGGAAAATGATACAGTGACAGCGAAAAATCCCGCTGAAACGGAAGAAAAAGATGTTGAAATAGCAAAAGAAGACAAAAAAACCAAAGCAAGTAAAGAATATATAGAAGTAAAATACGAAATTCCGCTTGTAATCGAGCCGGAACGGTTAATTTCAGGTGTTGGTGCTTCGGTTGCTTGCTCACCAATTGGTATTTCGTACAACATAACAAATCAAATAGCCGGCGTCGACTCGAAAGCAGGAGATTACTCGGAACTTATCGGTAAAAAAGTGGTTGCGTTTGAGTTTCCAGATTACGTTCCGCCAGGTGGGGTTCCGAATGTATCGTATATCAAACCGATACGAAAATGGTATTTTTGGAAGACCGGTTTCAGCTTGATTTCAATTTGTGAAGCGGTTGAGATTCCGTTTGTGTACTACCAGGTATTAAAAACGGCACCAGATGGCACGGCTGTAAAATTACACTGCGTTTCTGATCAGGAAGATGCGAAAATCGTCACAAAGGAATTCAAAGCACAAACTTCAACTGATTGGTTCGACGATGATCGGGGCATGAATTTCGAACTTGAACGTTTTACAATGCGGACTGGTTCTGTAATTGTAGCTGCGAAACTCGGCTTTTTCAAAACAGTTGATGGTACGTTGGCTGTTTACCGGTTTTTACGAAATATCGGAGGTCGCGTTTCTGCCAGAGCAATGGGCGGGCCAGTCGCAATTGTGCAGATTGCGTATAATATAGCTTCGGAAAGCGTCGGCAGATTTTTGCTGTTGCTTTGTTTATTGGGGGCTAACCTTGCGGTGCTGAACATTTTGCCGATTCCGGTTTTAGATGGTGGGCACCTTGTTTTCCTCGCGTATGAGGGTATATTCCGTAAACCGCCCAATGAGTCGGTGCAGGTTGGTCTGAGTTATTTAGGATTACTCCTTTTACTCGGCCTTATGTTTTGGGCTATTTCATTAGATTTAGGTTTTATAAGTAGATTTTAGTTTAGGTAATAAGTGATAGGTGATAAGTAATAAGTGATAGGTGATAAGTAATAAGTGATTAGGTGAAAAGCGAAAAACTCTGTGTTGTTCATCTGCTCGCATTTTACCTGCTCACCTTTTACCTGTTCACCCTCACACCTGCTCACCTCTTACCTGTTCACCTGTTCACCTGTTTCCATGAATCTTCGTCCTAAAAAAGGTGTTCCAGAGGGACTCTGGGTGCGTTGTCCAGGGTGCCAAGCGACAATTTTCCGTAAAGAAGCGGAAAAGCGGTTCGGGGTCTGTCCCGAATGTGATTATCATTTGTACGTATCCGCTCAGGAACGTATAAAACAGATTCTCGACGAGGGGACTTTCGAGGAATGGGACGCCGATTTGGTTCCCGGCGACCCGCTCAGCTTCTTTGATCGGCGGTCATACAAAGACCGCGTCGAAGACGACCAGAAACTAACGGGCTTGAAAGAAGCCGCCGTTGTCGGTTCTGGACGTGTTCGAGCAAGAAAAGTCGCTTTTGCTGTAACAGACTCCCGATTTATCATGGGCAGTATGGGTTCGGTAGTTGGTGAAAAGCTGACACGGGCAATTGAACGAGCGACGGAACAGGATTTACCGCTCATAATTGTTTCTGGAAGTGGCGGCGGTGCGAGAATGCACGAAGGTATTCTTTCGCTGATGCAAATGGCAAAAGTTTCTGCCGCTTTGGCAAGATTTCATGAAGCGGGCGGCCTGTTCATTTCGGTGTTGACGAATCCGACAATGGGTGGCGTTGCCGCAAGTTTCGCTTCGCTGGGTGATTTGGTTTTCGCCGAACCGAAAGCGCTGATTGGATTTGCCGGACCAAGAACTATTAAGGCCACGATTAGAATTGAGCTTCCGAAAGGATTTCAAACGAGCGAATTTTTGCTCGAGCACGGCTTCATTGACCGAGTGGTCAGAAGATGTGATTTGAAGAGCGAAATTGCCCGCGCAATTGATTATTGCGGCAAATAGTTACTGCGTTTCACAAATGCTGTTCACTATAACAGCCGGAATGGAGGGACGTAAGTCCCGGAATGACGGTAAAACGTCGAATATGTTGACCGTCAATGCGCTGCGCTCCTTTCCGGCGGTTATAGAACGAATTACTGAACATATTCACGATTTCTTATTTTTATATCAACAACCCCCAAAACCCAACAAAAAAATGACAAACGTACTCAAAGTCGCAGTAATGGGCGGTGACGGCACCGGCCCGGAAGTAGTTGCAGAAGGTCTTAAAGTTCTTAAAGCGGTATGCAAACTCGAAAATATTCCACTGCAAATCGACGATTTCAGCGAAATTTGTGGAAACCGTTATTTGAAAACGGGCACAATCATTACCGACGAAGAGATTGCCAAATTGCGTACATATCCGTCAATTCTGCTCGGAGCGATTGG
>JBOFQC010000566.1:0-2340 GCA_051660725.1 Thermoguttaceae bacterium | reverse complement strand
AAAGGGTATTCCGCCCCATGCCGCTGCTCAGGCTCTTAGACCGGAAGCGACTTTCCTTAATTCAGACGTGGACGCACTTGACGTGGTTTTGCGAAGAACAAAGGCTTTGCTGAAATCGCTAAAAGAAACAACTGATCCGGAAAGCGAAACTGCTGTCCAATTGAACAAACACGAAAAATTGCTTAATTTGTGTGAAGCTTTAAGTAAAGCAACTCCGGCAAGTGACACCGCCAAGCGTAAAGAAATATTCGAAAAAGTCGTCTCAAATAGAAGTAGTATTATGCTTCTTAATCCGCTGCTCAATTTTGATGACATTTTATTCATCAAGCGGCATTTCAACCCGGAGCCGGAAACGCAGGGAAATCACATGTGTGACCAGTTTTTCGGCTTTCACGCAAGACCGGGCGGCGGACTTTTCGTCCTGAAAAACGCTTTTTCAAAAAACTCTGCAAGTACTGTAAACGCCACAAACGCTACAAACTCAGAAGACGAGAATTCGAAATATAAGAATTCGAAAACACCGGAACTCGTTTGCTTGCTTGAAAACGTGGAAGTTGGAAATGGTCCGTTAAAAGGACTCAAGCTCGACAACACTTGGGGTTACCTTGCACCGGAACTTTCATTTGACGCCAAAAGCGTGCTTTTTGCCGCTGCCGATGCGAAATTGCCGCGTCACACGTACACTTGGACGCCGGACAACACGTATCACATTTTCAAGCTGCAATTGCCGCAAACCATTACCGGGAAACAAGATGAACAAACGGTTGGTTCACTAACGCAAATAACCGCCGGACCGTTTGAAGACATTGACCCGTGCTTTATGCCGAACGGAAGAATCGCTTTCATATCTTCCCGCCGGGGTGGGTTCGGACGGTGTCACGGCAGGCCGGTCCCCTCATATACGCTCCACTCAATGAACGCTGACGGCTCGGATATCGTGACGCTAAGTCCGCACGAAACAAATGAGTGGAAGCCGAGCATTGATAACAGCGGAATGATTGTTTATACCCGCTGGGACTACGTTGACCGTGGTTTTAATCAAGCGCATCATCCGTGGGTCACGACGCCAGATGGGCGTGATTCCAGGTCGATTCACGGCAATTTTTCGCCGGTTGAAAATTCAAGGCCGCAGTTCGAGGCTACAATTCGAGCGGTACCGGATTCGCAGAAATTGGTTGCCACTGCCGCAATGCATCACGGGCAGTATTTCGGTTCACTTTTACTCGTAGACCCGAACGCTTTCGACGACGACGCAATGGGGCCGGTACGAAGAATAACACCGGAACAACCGTTTCCCGAAGTGGAAAATGTGGCTCACCGTGACGGTGCGCATTACGGACAGCCGTTTCCGCTAAGCGAAGATTTGTACCTTTGCGTTTATGATCCGTTCAGCGGAATGGGTGACGGAACAATGAATAATTACGGAATTTATCTACTCGATTCGTTTGGAAACCGGACGTTGATTTACCGTGATCCGGACATTTCCTCGCAGTGTCCGATTCCGATACGTCCGAGGCCGACACCGCCGGTGATACCGAACCGAACTTTGATCGGTTTACCGCTTGCTGAAGGTGAGGTTTTTTCACCACTTTCGGACGAAGAAAAAACGGATTTGCCGCAAACGGGAATTGTCGGACTCACAAACGTGTACCAGAGTATCCACGAATTTCCGCAAGACACGAAAATCAAAGAGTTGCGGATTGTGCAGCTACTGCCGAAAACAACTCCGTACGCCAATGTGCCGGTTATCGGTTACGGCGATCAAAAGGGTGCCCGGGCAATTCTCGGAACCGTGCCGGTTGAAGAAGACGGAAGCGCGTATTTCGAATTGCCGGTTGATATCCCGGTCTATTTCCAGGCAATTGACCAAAATGGCCTCGCAATTGAAACGATGCGAAGCGCAACTTACGTCAAGCCGGGCGAAGAGCTGTTTTGTCAGGGGTGTCATGAGGGACGTAATAAAGGTGGCTTGGCTCCGACAAATGTGCCGATTGCTTTCAGACGTGAGCCGTCAAAGATTACGGCGGACGTTGACGGAACGAAGCCGTTTAGTTTTCCACGTTTAGTGCAGCCGGTGCTGGACAGAAATTGTGCCGAATGTCACGAAAAAGAAGCCGTTGCAGGTAAAACTTTTTCGCTTTCACGAGGAAAAGAAGGAAAGCATTTTTACGATTCGTTTGAGAACTTACGGCCTTACGTTTTCTACTTCGACAATGCGGCGTTCACACAGTCGAAATCGTATCCCGGCAAATTTGGCGCAAACGCTTCGAAGTTGTGGCAGGTGCTCGAGGCCGGGCATTACGACGTAAAATTGACGCCGGAAGAAAAGCATTGCCTTTC
>JBOFQC010000565.1:0-4057 GCA_051660725.1 Thermoguttaceae bacterium | reverse complement strand
TGGTGCCGCACATCAACTTCCGGCGTTATGTATGTGACCGGTTCGCCACCTCGTCGGTCAAGTCGGGTATCCACTTTCATCACCGTGCCGACCCCAAGCGGCATGTGCGGAGCTCCGATACAAACGAAGAGATCGTTTGAGTTTGGAACCGCTCTACCCACATTGAAAACGGAAGGAAATACAATATTCGCGCCGTAAACCTCAGCAGAACCGGTGCCGTCTGGTCGCATCGACCAAAGTCCTTTATTCGTCACCGAGCCGTTATCTACATATTCCCAGCGGGTGTAGAGAATTTTTCCGTCATTCATCACAGACGGAGCGGATTCGCTTACCGAGTTATTGGAAAGTTTTTCGATATTTTTCCCGTCTGCGTCGGCTCGGTAAAGCACGCTTGTTGTTAAAATGTCAGGTCCGTCACACAAAATACCGAATTCGCAACGGGTCGAAGCAAAACAGATTCCGCCGTCCGGCAAATACGTAGGGTGCATGTCGTCGGTGTGGTGGTAATACAGCGGATGCCATGTTTGCCGGTATTTCGCAATTCTCGCAGCTTCGTCGTCCGGCGGAAAAGTCAATTGCCGTAAACCGGTTCCGTCAATTCCGACTTCCCAGATACGGAACCCTTCGCCGATTTTCGCTTTGTAGTCGAAAATGACTTTTTTACCGTCAAAAGAAAGGTTACATCGTCCGATCATACCTTCTTTCAAAGACGGAGCCAATTCACGAACTGTCCCGTCTTTCAGGTTGAGCACGCACAAATCGCTACCAAAATGAACACAACCGTCAATGAAATCGGTGTAATAGTGAGACGACTGAAATGCTTTTCGGCGGATAAAAACAATCGAATCAACAGTTTTTCCAGAAGAAGAACCGGTTACGTCGTTACCATTGTTAAGTATTTTGAGTACTTTTTTTTGCGTCGCTGTAATTTCGGACTTTTGCTTTGCAAAAAGTTCGGCCTGTAATTTACGGTTTTCCGCATCGAAAGGGTCTTCGGACGGCGGATTCTTTTCGGTTGAAACGACAAATCCCCGAATATGCGGCAGGTAATTTTGGGCGGAAATTCGTATTTCGTGTTTTGCGGCAGATAAATCAACCGGTCCAATTGTTTCCCAATCCAAATTCGGAGCATGAAAACCGCCGGTTGGTTTTTTCAGAATAAATTCCGAGTCTTCATGTACTTTTCCGTCAATGCTTAACATCGCGGGCCGTGACTCCCCGGAAGCGTACAAGAAGTGGATGTAATACTCGCCCGGTTTTTCGATTTCGAATACCCACTGCATGAAGCCGATTTGACCGTGTAAAACGGCCAAGTCGCTCCAATTTGCGTCGGCCCGATTCACGCCTTCGCTTTGCTCACTCATGTTTTTTGCAGGAATGAGGATATCAGCGGCTAAACTTAGCGGTATTATTGAAAAAACAAGGGCAACCGATAAAGCAATACTGATTATTATTCTATTCATTTTTATTTTTAGGAAGAAGTTTCTGGTTCCCGATATACTGTCCAGTAGTATAGCAATTACATTTCAATCAAATTGATTATAATAATGTTAAAAGATGCGTGCAACTTGTTAGGTGAAATTCAATTAAAAAGATTCCTGTTACTGACGTTTTCGAAAAATTTGAACCTGGCCTTTTCCAGAAGAGGTGGAAAAGGAATCGTAAAGTCGGCGGTATGCAAGGGCTGTATTTCTACATATCTGCTAAGATTTTTTGCGAAGGTAAATAAATCGGTTGAAGATTTTGTACAGGGGGTGCGGCAGGATTTTTTTCTTATGCTATCTGTTTTTTTTAGCAAAACATATTATAATGGTGCTGTTTAATATTATGATTAGGAATATATACCGTAGCACGGCATGGCTGTGCGATTCGCGTGAACGGCAGGTTACCGGGCTCCTGTATACAACCTGAGCATATTATTCAGTCACCCATTTTATAATGAACAGCATTTGTGAATTGTAGTGGTAGTTTTGGCTTTCAGTTGATTATAAAGATTATGGCAGAGAGTAACAGCATCGCAAGTCTTCAAAAAATATTGACAGTGGAACAACTTCCGGCAATGCCGCATAGTGCTCTTACGGTTTTACAATTGGATAACGATCTTTCGAATATAGACATCAATGATATTGTTCGTCCGATTGAGGCCGACCCGGGATTGTCTGCTCAGGTTTTGAAGTTTTTGAATTCTTCTTATTTCGGATTTCAGAGCGCAATTTCCAATGTGCGACAAGGTATTGCCTTGGTTGGCATACGGATAGTAAAAAATTTCGTCCTCTGGAAAGCGGTTTTCAGCTTGATTCCCAAGAGTAAGATGGGAAGTTTCGACGTTGCTTTTCTTTGGCAGGATTCGCTACGCCGTGCAATGTTTGCCCGTTTTCTACTTTTGGAAATCCGCAAAGGTGATGCTGAACTTGCTTTCGCTGCCGCTTTGTTGCAGGACATGGCGATTCCACTTCTCCTTAAACAGATTCCAAACGAGTACAGTTCGGTTCTGAAAGATATGGTCGACACACATTCAACCAGACTCTCGCAGCTGGAAAACGAGGCTTTCGGTTGGAACCACGCAGATGCCGCCGGTGTTATCGGCAAAAATTGGAACCTTCCGCCGATGCTGACGAAAGTCATGTCGAACCACCTTCTTCTTGAGGAATCAATGGCAGACATCGCGGAAAACCCAGAGCAAGCAGTCGTTTCGCTTTCTGCTCTGTTACCAATGGTTTCACAAGATTCATGGGAGGAAAGGGAACTTTTTACAAAGCATTACAATAAGGTACTCGGTGACAAACCTCTGCCGATTGATTATTTCTTTGCAAAAGTTGATAAAGAGTTCGACCAGTACGCTTTGGTTCTACAAATTGCGAAACCAAGAAAGTTGCTGGCCAGTTTTGTGAGTTAGTGCCCCGTAAACATTAGTAACCAGGATACACGAGCCGGAAGTGTAGTGTACTCACGGAACTTTCGGGTTCACCGATCAATGACAGAATGTGACTTCTTCTACGAACCGGGGCACCCTGTTACGTTTTTTTGTTTTCCTCTTGACACACAGAATATCTTTTTGGTATTATTTGCCTGCGTTTGAGAAAAAACGATAAAAATTTATCGATTATCAGCAATTTTTTTCGAGTTCGGGGAAATTATGCCGATAATCAGTACACAGCCAAGTGCAAATTTGTCAATTGTGTTTAACCGCTGATCCCGGATCAGAATTTCCAAGCTCACAAATTTAATTTTGGTGGCGTATAAGAAATACAAACAACAAAATTTTATAAACAATTCAGCCTCAAGGACGAGTACATCATGAAAGGGAATTTCAACGTACACAGTGCAGCCACTCCGCAGTCTTTACCGGTTCAGCTTCTCGATCTTTCGCGTCAAAACGCACCAATTAAAGACGAGATGCTCTCAGCCCTCAAAAATGTTCTCGAAACCGGGCAGTTCGTTCTTGGTCCCGAAGTAAAGAAACTCGAAAGCTCAATTGCGTCGTACTGCCAAGTCGAACACGCAATTGGTTGTGCTTCCGGCAGTGACGCTCTGTTACTGGCACTTATGGTTGCCGACGTAAAGCCGGGCGATCAGGTGATTGTGCCAAGTTTCACATTTTTCGCAACGGCTAGTTGCGTTACCAGATTGGGTGCCGAGCCGGTGTTTGCGGATATTGATCCGGTTTCGTTCAACATCTCAGTGCCGGACGTGATGAAAAAAATTACATCGAAAACGAAAGCGATTATTCCGGTCCATCTTTACGGTCAAATGGCTGAAATGAAAGAGCTGCTCGGCCTTGCACGCGGTTGTGGAGCAATGGTTGTCGAAGATGCCGCACAATCAATTGGTGCCGAACTGGAAGGACGCCGTGCCGGTTCATGGGGCCACATCACCGCTTTGAGTTTCTATCCGACGAAAAACCTCGGCGGACCTGGTGATGGCGGCATGTTGACGACACCGGACGCTGAAATTGCGAAAAAACTTACCTTGCTTCGCGGACATGGTATGGAACCACGTTACTATCACAGCATGATTGGTATCAACAGTCGTCTCGACTCGTTCCAAGCTGCCGTTT
>JBOFQC010000564.1:0-9204 GCA_051660725.1 Thermoguttaceae bacterium | reverse complement strand
GGCACAACGATTTTACCGGTTGCGTCGATTATCCGGTCACCTTCCTGCGGTGCGGCGTCGTAGCCGGTGATCTGTGTTCCGTCAACTCGAACGTTCATTACCTGGTCGATTTTTTGACTCGGATCAACCACTCTTCCGTTTGAAATAAAAGTCTGCATCACTTTTTTATACTAATATTTTCTCTTATTATCTCTATTACACTGTCTGATTAACATACCGACGACAAATGCGTAATCGCCATTATACATGCTTTTTCGCGGTTTATAACCCCGCCTTCCTGGTAGAAAATCAGAATCCACATCGCACGAGAAAAGAATATATTTTTGCCAAGATATTTTTACGGGAACCTAAACACACGTTTTGCGGCAACTTTAACGCACGCAAAAATTTTCACGTGATCGGTTTTGAGCCAATTCGTTATTTATTTTCACTTTACAGATAACGGAAAGTAATAGCCGTTACATCGTCTGATTGTGTTGCTTCGCCGACAAAATTATTTACAGCACGGTGAACGGCGGCATTTATTTCACTTGCGGTTTTTCCATGCAATTGCGTCAAGCAATCCAACATTCGATTTTCACCGAACAACTCGTCGTTTATATTTAACGCCTCTGTTACGCCGTCTGTGTATAAATACAGCACATCATTTTTTGACAAGCAAATACTACTGGATTCATAATTTCCGCTGATATCAATTCCAAGCGGAAGTCCGCCCGCAACGTCAAGTATTACCGTTGTTCCGTCTGGTTTCAGCAAAACCGGCGGAGTATGACCGGCACTGCACAGTTCACATTCACCAGTTGTAAGATTGACTACCACACCAAGTAGTGTCACGAACATATTGGCGTCATTTCCCTGGCATATCACGGAGTTTGTGTCGCTGATAGCTTTACCTAACGAGTTGCCGTTTTGCAGGAAAGAACGGAAAAATGCGTGCGTTCGAGCCGAAAGTATTGCTCCCGGCACGCTTTTTCCTGATACGTCGGCAATAACCATGCAAATTTTATTTTCGTCAAGTGAAAAGAAATCGTAAAAATCCCCGCCAACGATTTTTGCACTTCTCATGAAACCATCAAGATCGAACAGGTCGTTTTTTGAGGTTTTCAAAACCATACCGACTGGAACTATACTTCGTTGAATTTGGGCGGCAATATTAAGTTCACTTTCTATTCGTTGACGTTCACGAGCACTTTTTTCGCGTTCATTGATGTAAATCTTCAGGTCTTGCCGCATTGAATTAAACGCAATTGAAAGCTGCGAAACTTCATCTTTTCCGCTGGGTACGGGAATATCCACATCCAAGCCTTCGTAAACAATTTGCCGCATTCGAGTGTGCAGTCGACGCAACGGACGTGTAATAGAACGTGACACAAAAAAGATCGCAATAAATAAAACCAGAAAACCGACCAATGAAAAAAACAATTGAATCACTAATGTGATAATCGCAACGAAGTTAACGAGTTCGGAAGGAACGAAACAACCGAGAAGCCAGGTTTTTTCTCCGTTCTCATTGGATATTTTTTTGATATCGTAATAAATTATACCTCTTTTTTGCTCCGAAAAAAAGTTTCCAATATAATCAATACTGAGAAGCGAATTTTTTTCTTTCTTCTCGTTTATCATTTGTGGGAAATGCTTTACCAGATATTGCGCAGACGCCACATCAGCAATATTCTTGCCGAGCAGTTCGTTACGAGTATGTGAAAGAATGACGCCGTCTGAACTTATGACAAAAAATGAAATGCCCAGATCATCAATATTTACATTTGTAAGTTGCCTGGTAATATTTTGTACTTCGGCATTAAAATCTTCTTGAGAATGATTTGCGGCATCAACTTGAGCAATAATCTCATTAAAATAACGTAAGAGAAGTTGTATGTTGTTCTTTCGTTCATTTTTAATAATGTAATCACTCGAAAGATACACAAGCAACATTGTTGGCGTAATGACGATAACAGCGGCAAGCAAAACTGAAAATGTCATCCGCCAAAGTATAGTGAACTTTGAAAATAGTCGATTCAATCGGAGCATATATCATCCTTCAATTTTTACTGGTAATCTTTTAGCAGTATAAATAATATTTATTCGCCTTGCATCTGTTCAATTGCGTTTCGCATTGCAGGTAGGGTAATACGCTTTATTTGTGGATTATCCAGCGTGCCGTCAACCCGTATTTCGTTAAATTGGTCGCCGGCTCCGCCAATAAGATCAGTAAAAATTGGTATTCGGTTACGGGTCCCGCCCAGCTTTGTTTTGAACACAAGATTTACACGCCGTGAACTGTCAAGCAGCAAATCGCCGCTTCCTTCAAGTGAAAAAGCACTTCCATCAAATTTTACGTTATTGAGCAGGATTTTCTTTCCTTGCACTCGAAACTTGACGTCACTGGAATCAAATGCGCTTTTGTTTGGTTCTCGGATACTTAGAATCTGAAGAATTTTTAACATCATTGGCGATTCGTACAAATACGCGTTTCGAATCGCAATTGTACCTTCACCAGTGACGGTATCAAGATTTCTACCCTCACCATGTAAATTTGTTGAAATACTCAGTTTACCGGAAATATTTCGCACTCCTTGCTGCGAATCGACGCCAGTTGTGGTTTGGAGCTCCTGTATTGTTGTGCTTAGGTCGGCATCAACTAAATCAAGTTGTAAATCGTAGGAAAGATTTTTCTGTCCCATAAAAACTGCTCCACGACTGTAAGCCGCTCCGCCAAACATTGTTGCGGAAATTGGTGGAGCCGTTTTTCCACGTTCTACCGGCAAATTGTACGCTGAAACGACATCTTGCCCGAACAGAACCTGCGAACCGTCAAAGAAGAACGGACCTCGTATATCCGAAATCTGTACGTTTTTGATAAAAGCGGAGTCCACTTCAAGATTGCCGTAAACCTTGTTGGCTCCGAATTCGTCATTTATCCCCTTTAAGTGGATGCGACCAAATATATTTTTAACCGGAAGCCCAATTTCAACGTTATTTTGATGCGTCGTTATAGACATGTCCCATTCAGAACGTAGCGGTGAGAATTGGTTTTGCTTCGTGAACTTGATATTTCCGTCAATATTTATCAGACCTTCCGGTTTTAAATACTTACTTATAGCTTTCAAACTGTCAGGCATTGCCTTTAGCAGCTCGTTGTCTTGCGGCTGAAGTTGGTCTATGTGAAGATCGGAAATCAGCATTTCCCACGAACCATTTTGATTGAAGCTACACCCAATGTTCGAGGTGAACTGCGTTTCCTTGTTTTTTCCACGCATATTTTTTGCAGTGAAAACACCGTCCTCGAAATGAAACTCTCCGTCTGCGATTTCGATTTTAAAAGGGAAAATTTGCGGACGAATTGTAATACCGTCCTTTTTTATCGGCTTGGCGTCAAACGAAACTTTCAGGTGCTTAAGTGTCGGGTAATACAAAACTTGCGCATTAACATTAACTCTTCCTGTGCCTTGAATAGATCGGTGAATCTCTTTATAACTCGGGTTCAAAAGCGCGTCGTTTAACCGACCCTCAAGCGGTAAATCAGAAACGCCGAATATCAATGTAAGCAGATAACCTTCCGGATACAGTTTTAGGCTACCATTAGCGGTAACAGAAGTCGATTCGTTACTTCCTGAAAAGTTTCGGAAAAGCCAGTTTGTTCCGTCCCATTCTATAATACCGTTTACTGCGCTGACTGGATACGGAAAATGATCGTATTGAACCGCACAGTCTTCGGCCCTGATCACAATTTTCTTTTGAATATCAACCGTGTCATCTTTTGTATTGTTTTTTTTAATATCAAAGTTTGCGTAAACACTAATGCTTCCTTTTGGATGCAGCGATTCAATCACTTTACGCGAATTATCAGGTATTAAATTTATTAGGTTACTGTCAATTGGAATCCCAGAAGCACGTAACTCTACATTTCCGGCCAGTGAAGTAAACAATTGCCCGAACACGCCTTCAATCCGGATGTTCTGAGATTGTTTCCTGTAAGGCATCTTGGATTTATTCGGCGAATTGTCAACCGAGGTGGGGCCAGTACTGTTCGTGATAGAATGAACTAACCGACGTTCAGGGGCCGGATATTGGTTGCTGAATGTTCCCCAAGAGGGTAGATTTTTCAAGTTGGTACTACGATTTCCTGATATATTATTTCCAGATAAATTTCCTTGAGTCAGCCTGCTTGAATTGCTACGTAACCGCCCCCTCTGATCTGGTGAATTGGCTGGAAATTCCGAGTTTGCCGAAATATCTGAATTAGCTGAATTAGCTGAAAAATCGGAGGCTACAGAAATGTCAAACTCTGGGAGTTCTACCTCTGTATTCGGAGTTTGGAATAAAAAAGTTAGCCGTTCATTTGAGTCTAGTGAAAGTTTTCCCGTCAGGCCGTCAACTGTAAGTGTCGAACCATTAATTGTATAACACAAATCGTAACCAAGCAGCTCCAAACTTTGTGGAACCCAGCGATTACCTGAACGGATTAAAGTCGTTTCCAGATCAACGTATGCGGAAATACTTTTGAATTTGTCGAAAAACTTATTCACCATTTGCGGCAAAAAAGGTGAAAGACGCCAAATAATGTCTTTGTCCGCGAGAAACTCGGTTGCTTTTATCCGAATAGTTGTATTCTCGATATTTAAAAGTGAAGGTTGATGATACAAAAAAGCCAATTGCGAGTCACCGTAGTTACCACTACAATTTGAAATACGAATTTCTTCATCAGAAAAGTAGAATTGCAGTGCCACTTCCGTGATCGGACGTTTCAGGAAATTTACCTCGGCTTTGCCATCACGGAGAGTTCCTTCGATATTTGCCCTGACACCGTATTTTGCAGATTTATCACTTGAAATTGTGAAATCCGCGTCGGCTCGCCCTCGAACTGAACTAATGAGTTTGTCCAAATCAAACGCCTTCTTTTTCTGCACACCATAATTAGACGAGGCAGAATGTACTGCCGGCACTTTTGAGTAGGATTCTGTTTGTTCAGTTCTTTTTTTAAATGTCTTAGCAAAATCCCAGAACGATTCGCAACAACGCAGATCAATTACGGAACCGTTAACGGTAAAATTCTGGCTGCTTTTTTCGAAACTTCCTGAAAATTGAAGTAATTTACACCATTCGGTGTTAGCCGTACCGCTGAAGCTCCACCATTGGGTAGCGTTCCCGGCATCTGTTTCTTTGGCTTGACTGATTAATTCCGAACCGCTATTTTCCAAACGGTTATTATCCAAACCTTTCGCGGAAGTTTGTATTATTCGATTTTTATTCTGATTTCCTCCAGCCGTCATTACGTTTAATTCGTTTAATTCGTTCTGAGGTTGGATGTCAGGTTCTTTTTCCGGCAAAAGTTCGAGATTAATATTATTTAAACATACTCCGTCGAGTTCCACGCATCCTTTTTGAATATATACTGGAAAACGATTTTTCTTCGATTCAACATTTATCAGTAATTCTTTTTCACGGATGTTACCGTTTTCGTCTCGGGACAAGAAAATATGCGGACCGATTATTTCAACGCTTTGAATGACAATTTCATCATTAACTATTTTCGTAAGTGAAATTGGGCAGTTTAGCGAGATTTCGTCGATTTCGATGAGTTTTCGTCGTAGTTGGATATTTTTTTCGTGATTTTTTGGTTGAAAGATCACCACTTTTCTGATCACGACCCCTTTTGACGAATCAATTAGCTCCGCGTTTCCAACTGAAACTTCGAGGCCGGGGAGTAATTTTTGGAGTTCGGCAATTGCGCGCAGCCGGACTTGGTCGTTTATTTGTGAATAAACGTACACAAACAGAGCCGCTGCCGAAATAACAACAAGCGGAATTCCCCATTGAATAACTAACCGTAAAGTCCGCAAAACAAATAGAATAGGTAAGTATTGTGTGGAAGTATTACACGATTCGCCTATTAAAACGTCTGGTATAATACAATAAAAACGGCTTTTTGGTCAACATCAATACCTTTGATGTGCATGCAAAATTTCTGAAAAGTATGATCTTTGGTCCGACAATTCTTCTTTGATGTGTTGCCGGTTTACTCAACCGCTGAAATTTGTATAATTACGGCAAGTGAATCTGAAAACCTTTTTAACCTTTTAACCTTTTTAATCTTAGTGCAATGTCAAAAAACGGTAAAGTATTGATAATCGGTGCAGGCGGTGTTGGTCGGGTCGTTCTTCATAAATGCGCTCAACATCCCGAGGTGTTCAAAAACATAACCTTTGCCAGTAGAACCAAGAGTAAGTGCGACGAAATCGTCAAAGACGTTAAAGGATATCCTAACACTATCCGAACAGAGAAAGTTGACGCGGACAAAACGCCGGAATTGGTTGCTCTCATTAAAGATGTGCAGCCTGAGCTTGTGGTTCACGTTGCTTTGCCGTATCAGGACCTGACAATAATGGATGCGTGCTTGGAAACCGGTGTGCATTATTTGGACACGGCAAACTACGAACATCCGGAGCTTGCGAAATTCGAATACGGACCGCAGTGGGCGTACAACGAAAAGTTCGAAAAAGCTGGGCTCTTGGCCCTTTTAGGTGCCGGTTTTGATCCGGGAATGACGAATATATACACCGCTTATGCGAAAAAACACCATTTTGACAGAATGGATACAGTTGACATTATCGACTGCAACGCCGGCGATCACGGGTATCCATTTGCGACGAACTTCAATCCTGAAATTAACATTCGAGAAGTAACCGCAAAAGGTCGGTATTTCGAAAACGGAAGTTGGCACGAAACCGAACCGCTCTCGGTAAAAAAAGTGTTCGATTTTCCAGACGGAATCGGCCCGAAAGACATGTATCTGCTTTTCCACGAAGAAATGGAATCGCTGACCAAAAACTTCCCCGAAGTCAAACGGATGCGGTTCTGGATGACTTTCGGCCAATCGTATCTTACCCATCTTAAAGTCCTCGAAAACGTCGGCATGACACGAATTGATCCGGTCATGTTCGAGGGGAGGGAAATCGTACCACTTCAGTTCCTGAAAGCGTTGCTTCCCGACCCGGCTTCGTTAGGCCCCAGAACAAAAGGCAAAACCTGTATCGGCTGCTGGGTTTACGGCGAAAAGAATGGAAAGATGCAGACGTATTATGTTTACAACATTTGCGACCATCAGGAGTGTTTCAAGGAAGTCGGAGCTCAAGCGGTAAGTTACACAACCGGCGTACCGGCTGCTTTGGCCGCAAAGATGATTTTAACCGACACTTGGACCGGAAAAGGGGTGTTTAACATTGAGCAGTTCGACCCTGATCCGTTTATGAGCGAAATTGGTAATTGGGGACTCCCCTGGGTTGAAACTTTCCCCAATTCACCTGATTTTTAACGTTTTTTACTTTCCTGTAAAAATACCTCTTGCCGAGAAAACGTAAAATTCGTAGAGTTTCATTAATTAACTTACAAACGCAAACCCAGCGAGCCGCCGGCGTAAGTCGGCGGATTTTGGTAAAATAATTATGAAACGTAGAAATTTTTTATTCGGAGTATTCGGAACAACTGCTGCTTTTTGTGCATTTCAAACAGGTTCGACAGCGTTTGGTCAGGAAAAAATTGACGCAGACATGCTTAAAAAGAAACTTCCGGCCCGAAGCAAAGATGACGAAGAGTACATCGACAAAGTAATTTCAATGCGTGACACTGGAAAACTCACGAATAACCAAGTACTTGCTGCGTATAATTATGCAATGAAAAAACGGAGCAACCGCTTTGCATATTTTTCAGCAGCAATGAACAAGATCATGAAAAAATAAAAGATTTCGTTGCATTTTTACCGTAATTTGTGTCCTTGCCGAACCGTAAAATGACCAACACGAAAAAGTAGCAAAATCATTTTAGTCTGTAATTTTAAGGCTCTGAGCGGTTTTTTGCGACGATTTTGAACAGATTTTATGAATTGAAAGTAATCTACTAGTAGTAGGATTTGTACCGAAATTACCACTTGTACCACTATATCTAGTATCTTTAATCTTTTTTACACAAAATACAGTAGGGCTATTGCTATATTCGGCAGAATCCCTAAACTTCTAAAACTTGCATTTCTGATTCGGCAGTGACGAACCGAATTAAATGGATTAGGGACATTTAATAATGTCGAATCTACACTTTTATACTTAAGATTCGACTTGATTGAGCTATTTTTTAATTATTAGTAATCAAACGAGTAAACAAAAAAGATAAAACAATTAAATATTGGTGCGGTAGGTTATTGTGAATAGCGTTTATACGGTATTTACGATTTGCCGTCTCGGCAGTGAAACGAGCCTGCGGGTTGGTCACTTGCGACGGAGTTGTGCTTTTTTATTGGTTGGTTTATTGATTTCTGGTTTGGTTTATTAGGAAATTAGATATACTGCACGTGGTTATAATTTTTGCAGCTTACTCGCTATGCAAACCCTTGCTTTTCCAGCAGGGTAAAGCAAGGAAAACTGCGGTTAAATGACTACGGATTATAAAATATCTCAACAGAAAAATGTCCGCTCACCTCAGGAGGAATGTGAGTATGGTCAATAAGCCGCTGATTGGGATTAACGCTGATTTTCGCCCAACTCAAAAAGGCTCTCCAGCTTTAAGTTACGTTTTTTCCGGGTACTACGACTCCGTCTTACGAGCGGGTGGACTCCCGGTGATAATCCCTCCATTCCCTGAAAACAAGGAATTGGAGCGCAATTTAGATCAGTTGCTTTGTCAACTTGATGGGGTCGTTCTCACAGGAGGTGCCGACTTAGACCCCCGCAGAGACGGATATATGCTTCATCCAACGGTAAACATTTTGGATGAGCGACGCGAAACTTTTGACAGATTTCTCGTAGAAAAAATTATTGAGCGACGCATGCCGGTCTTTGGAATTGGAACTGGAATGCAACTCATCAATGTCGCTCTCGGTGGTACGTTATTCCTACACATCCCGGAAGATATGCCAAAGGCGCTTCCGCACCGTGACACAATGGACCCGAACCACAGACATGGTCTTTTGATTGAGAAAAATTCACTTCTTGAACGTGTTTACGGTGATAACGACATCCGAGTAAACAGCATGCACCACATGTCAATTGACGACGTTGCGCCCGGTTTTTGGATTACCGGACGTTGCCCAGATGGTGTGGTCGAAGTGATTGAGTCTATAAAAACCGACTGGTTTGCTATTGGAACGCAATTTCATCCAGAACACCGGTCCGCTACTGCTCTCGATCAGGGAATTTTCCGTGAATTCATTGA
>JBOFQC010000563.1:0-2256 GCA_051660725.1 Thermoguttaceae bacterium | reverse complement strand
ATTCGTCTCTTGAGAAAATGTAAGAGGCGTTTTCATTGCCTCGAAATGGTCGGCTCGACAATCGAGTTCAGCAGTTACGTACCCTTCACTCGAATCGATGTATTCTCCGTCAAGTTCGCCAATACTGGTGTCACGGTTCGGTCCGTACAGTCTGTCAAAAATCTGTTTGTTCCACTTCGTCGAAAAACTGTTCGGCTGCTTGATTCCCGGGGCATCATTCACACTCCAAACCGCTCCGTTGCACCACGGGGTGTCAAGAAGCTGCGCAACGGGTTCTCTTTTTTCGTTAAAAAACCCACTTCTCGCAAAAGCAATTGCCTCCGGTTTTCCGTCCTTTTTTAACTGCATCGCAACTTCATAAGCGGATTTCACTGACCGTTCGGCTTCGTCATCTGTACCGGCAGTGTCAGTGTTCGTTTTCGGAACCGGCATCCACCACGTCATCGGCTCGGTGTACCGGAATGTCATGATACCATTTGCGTCGTCCCATTTTGTCTCGTTGTCACCCTCTTTGAAAGCGAACCCGAAGTCCTGCCAATTCTCGACATTGCTTATCTTGTCGAAAGGCATCCAAAGCCCGTGATTTTTTGCTCGTGACGTGAAATAATCCGGGAATAATTTATAATACCCGGCAAGTGCGCCGCGAAATTCATCTTTGCCATTAAATACATAATCGCAAAACCGCAACGTGATGCTGGTATTTTCTAAAGTAAAACATAGATCACACGCTACGTACAACTCCCCGGTTGAACTGTTATAAGCAGTTCTGAAAAATGCCGGCGTTGACAAATCGATACCAATTGCGACACCAAGCGCGCCATTCGAAACGGCAGCAATTGGGTACCGCGAAAGCCGACCACTCGAACCGATGCGGTACGAACGGCTGTTCGTGTACTCCCGTGGTGGTGTCACGGTTTCAGATTTACGCAAATCAGTGCAGAATTTCAGACCGGTTTGCTGTTCCTCCGGGATTGAAATTGCATAAAGAAACGTTACCGGACCAGTTAGATTGGATAAACTTTTCAGCGTAACCTCTGTAATTTCCGGCGAGATTTTCTTCGTCTGAATAGAAAATTTCAACGGCATTGCCGAATCTGACGAACTGTCTTCAAACGCATAAAAATCGGAGTTGATATCGGAGTTGAATCCAAGATCGCGGATTTGAAAATTTTTCGGCAACCTCTTTGTTTTGGCAGGAATGACTGGCACGCCGTCAAAAAGCACAAAATGCGGCGCATCATATATTGCCTGCAATTTGATATTACGAAACCCCACTTTTCCTTTATGCTGACGGAAAAGCGTGTACATATTCAAACTTTTTATTGGCTTTTCGGGAAAAAAGAGTACCTCTTTCTTTTGCCATTTGTGCGAACCGACGTCAAACGGCACCGCTTTGCCCCACTCGACTGTGTCGTCGTTGTAAATAATATCCAGATAAATCGAATAGTCGGGATTGGTTGAACCGCCAACATTTTCAGCGTAACTTGAAGCCGAAGCAAGAATTGGTACCGGGATTTTTTGGTTCAACTCAACCGAGTAAGCGACGCCACGAATCTCTTGCGAGTTTTCGTTTTCACAGATAAAAACGTTTTCCTCTTTCGTGAAACCGTCACCAAACGGACTCGGTGTCAGGGTTTCAAGCAGATTCGTGTCCCAAACAACATCCTTCATGACGTGTTTCGTCGGAGTTGGTAATACATCGCCTGCGAAAGAATTGCACAAGAAAAAAGAAAAATTCAGATGAGTAAAGACCGCAACGAAACAAATAAGAAAATGTACTGTTTTCATGGTATCACCTATGTAAAATGTGATTCATTCAACCAAAGACCGGTTCAAAGAGGTTTGCCTGGCGTCATTTAGCCGAGCAGTTTTTATCAGGAAAACTGACCCGGGGACTTACGCCCCCGGCTCGCTATAACATACTTTCAATAAACGTTTAGAAGTCGAAATTTCTAGCTCGCGGTTTTACGGATTCCGAGTCTTCGTCTTCTTCATCGTCATCAAACGGGACTGCTTGAAATTGATTATTCATAACCGATTCTTGCATAAGCATCGCGCCCTCAACAATCTGTGCAATAACCTGTCCGCCAATGACAATCTTAACAGTTTGCTCTGTGTCGGAAGGATATTTTGAGCTGATCGTAATCGTTGAAGATGCCGGTGCTTTTTCCAATTGCGAAATCATCTGTTCGGCTTCGGGTGAAACATTATTAACACCAATTGCGCGTAATGCCTTAGCGGTCTGCGGAATTGAGA
>JBOFQC010000562.1:0-2659 GCA_051660725.1 Thermoguttaceae bacterium | reverse complement strand
CAAGAAGTACCAACACACCTTTATTTATTTGGCCCGTAACTTCGCCGGTCTCTTTAAGTGTAACTTTCGCCCAAGCAACTCGTTGTACACACGCTCTCATGTTTATCTTTTGTTGAGACGTCTAAAACCCACCACACGTTAAAACTCCATTTGGAAAACTAATCCGAGTACAGAAGCGTCGCCGTCTTCGCCTGCCGGATAACGTATGTACTGGAAATCAGGCATTAACGAAATATTGTCAGTCACCTGCATCTTATAATATAACTCGTAAGACGACTCGTAAGAATTAAGGGGTGACACATCCGGTCCAAAATATGCAAAATTTATTCCGGTTCCAACAGAATCACTTTTACGTTTGCCAATTCCGGTCAGAACACATCCGGTACCAATATACTTATTAATACTCCAGGCATTTTGTCTCGCTTCACCAAGTTGTAAAAAATACGTTAATCCCCGCGAATCGTTTTCGTCGCAAGGATTTGTGCGGTAAACGACCTGCTGCAAACCAATTGTCCAGCCGCAATCATTGGTATACAAAGATTCATAACCGTCCGGAGTCAACCCGTTTTCTTTTCCCCAGTCGACGTTGTCAAAAAAACCTCCGACATAAAAGAACCCGGGAAGCGATTTAAACAACGAATAATGGCATTCAATCTGTCCCGAAACGTATACTTTTCCCGTTTCTGAAAGCCAAATTCGATTTCCGTCCGGCAAACCGTCAAATACGCCAACTTTTGCGCACCACGTATCCGAAATGTCCCAAAACGTGCTGACACCCCAACCGCAATAAGGAGCCGTTGGTATATGAGTCACTGGCACACAGGTGTACGAAGAATTAAGGAAATCAGATGTCGCGTCGAGGTAAAAATAATCGGTGCCGGCGTCAATTTTTCCAACTTTAGTTGATAATTTTCCCTTCAAAAATGAGTGTTCGTACCAATATTCGGAAACCTGAGCAGGTGTTTCGTAAGCGAAAACCACGACTCCTTGTGCGTCATCCGCGTACCAAGTCGGTGACGGGCCGTGCGAAAACAGTGAACTGACGTAAAACGAACCGTTCTTCCAAAGTCCCAATTTTTCCGTGTCGGCAAATATTGCAAGGTTTGCAAGGCCGACATAACTACTTTTGGAATCAGTAAATTGGCTCGGTGCTTTATCACCGCCGACGAGTCCAAAAACTCCCCCCGTATATGAGTATTTCAGGTGCACCGCTTCTGTTCCGTGAATCCACGGTGTATATTCGCTTAAAATTCCACCACCTGACGGAGTACCCTCCCGTTCATGTGGAAGCGTAGCCATACCGCCGTACATTCTGTGCGGAGAATCTGAATTAGTTTGCGATGTATTAGCGGCAGAAATGTCACTCTGCGTTTTTTGCGGTTCAAATATCAGATGCGGAACCCGAACGGCAGGACCAGAATCAAGATCGTCTAGCATATCCTGTGCAACCGCAAAATTTTGCCAACTCAACGTGAAACACAGAGCTAGAATTTTTGAACGCAAAAACCAACTCGAATTTGACTTATTCACATGTATTCCTTACAAAACAGCTTCCGAAATGCCAATCAGCTTTCAATTGTCACTTTCTGTTTATCGTGCAAAGAATATATTTCCCTAATTCAAAGAGCTAAAATAACGATTGTATCAATTATGCAGGGGCAATTATTGACCTTCACGCGATTTTGAGCTGGATTCATGTTAGCCCCGGAGCCCTGCTCCGGAGGGTAAAAGCGCCGAGCAGGGCTCGGCGGCTAACAATGCTAAATCACGTAGATAAGTAATTTAGCATTGTTATTCCGCATTTTGTGAAACTAGTACCTTAACGCCTTCCGAAAGGAAACGGTTTCCGCCAGTGATTACTGTTTCGCCCTCTTCCAAGCCGCCAAGAACAATATACTGCCTATCTTTTGTTAAACCGCCTTTTTTAATCATCTTTTTCGTTGCGGTAGAGTTCGTTTCGTCGACAATCCAAACGAAATTTTCGCCTGCAGCGTTTCCAAGAACAGCGGATGACGGAACCAAAAGTTGCGGACGCTCACTCTGATTATCATTACTTACCAACGAAACTTCCGCAACCATTCCGGGCAGGACGTTGATTTCGGTTGGTGCGTCAATCAAGAAATTTGCGACGTACAGTCCGTTTGTACTTGAAGGCATTGTGTCGAGTTCATATAAATTTCCGCGGAAAATAAGTTCAGGTGCAGCCGTGAAAACAATTTCCGCTTCCATTTGCGACACGTCATTTCGGAGCATTAAATTATGCGCAAGTGCATTTTCAGGCAGAAAAACACGAACTTTTAGTTTTGAAATGTCATGAATGCCAAGAACCTCTTTTAACATCGGCTGGGTAGTGACCATTTCGAAGTTTTCAATCATTCTGTTCGTAACAATTCCGTCAAACGGGGCACGTAATGTTGTGTCTTCAAGTCGGTTTTGGGCAATTTCAAGAGCGACTTCCAATGCTCGAATTTCTGCTTCAACTGCGACAATTTCCTCCGCTCTTGCGCCGGCCCTTCCTTTTGCTAGCTCCTGTTTGGCAACTTCCAGCAACATTTTGGCCGATATGTAGTCGTTTTGGCGCGCGTCATATTCGGCCTGCGAAATTGTCTTAACAAGTTGCTGAGCTCGTTCAAATTCCTGCTCGGCGTAATTGTGCTTT
>JBOFQC010000561.1:0-3720 GCA_051660725.1 Thermoguttaceae bacterium | reverse complement strand
GGATATTCAGAAATTTATACGCGACCACTGGCAAGTTGAGACGAGCTTACATTTCGTGAAGGATCGCTGGTGGGATGAGGATCGTCATTATCTTTCACGACCGGGCGTTCCGGAGGTGTGGTTAGCTTTAACGAACGCGGCGATTTCGGTGCTGCGATTGGTGCAGGAGCCGGGCGAACCGTTGACGGCAACGGCAGAAAACTTTCACTATTCCCCCAGAAAAGCCCTCCATATTCTCGGTTTTAACAAAAATTGAACTTTGCAGTTCTCTTCAGTCCGCTAACAAGTTTGCCAGTGGCGAACAATTTTCACAAAAATTTGATTTTAGGGCACACGACTCTGTTTTTCATGCGTATAGGAAAATAACGTGAACGATTTACGTCTTTTTTCAACGCACGGAGGCTAAAATGCCCAATCTCAATTCACTCGAAATTTTCGTCGATTCGCTCAATAAAATTCCCGATCCTCGCTCAAAATACGGCACTTCTCACCCTTTTACCGCCGCATTTGCTGTTGTTTTTCTCGGACTACTCGCAAATCTCTCCACTCTTGCCGAAATTCAACGCTGGGCGGAAATCCATTTCTCGCAACTCAAGCAATACATTGAATTTAAGGACAAGAAAGGGAAAAGAAAAATTCCGCATGCCATCACTTTCGCTCGTATATTGCGAAAAATTTCTCTGCAAGACCTGCAAAATGCCTTTGCCGAGTTTATAAACGCCATTCTTCCGACAGAACCGCTCGTCGCTGCTGTCGATGGAAAAGTTGCAAAACAAATGAAAAATGAGGAAGGCGACCCGATTCTCATGCTCAATGTCTTTGCACAACAGGTAAAATTGCACCTCGCCAGTTGGTCGGTTCGTGGTGACAAAACCAACGAGCCGGGCTGTTTAAAACAGCATCTCGAAGAACTTTTTGAGATGTATCCGTGCTTGAAATTGCTGACTGGAGACGCAATTTATGCACAGCGTCCGTTGCTTGAAGCGATTCAGGAATATCATTGTGACTATCTGGTGCAGATCAAGGAAAACCAACCGAAAGTGTTGGAACAGATGAAGCTGATTTTTGAGGATGTGCCGAAACAAGAACCGAGTGACCGCAAGGTCGAAAAAAAAGGGGAAATGTTGAAATTCGTCGTTTGTGGATAAAAAAATGGGCTGCTGAGCAGATTCGTGAGGAGTACGGAATATCGGGCTGCCGTTCCTTGCTCCGTCTTGATAAAGAAGTTCGTCGAGCGGGCGAACTTTTATCTTATGAAACTCACTATTGGGTGAGTAGTCTTGATCCAGATGCGGTGTCAGCGTCGGAATTCCAGGGTTATATTCAGGGACACTGGGAGGTAGAAAATTGTTTACACATGCAAAAAGACAGGGATTGGGATGAGGACAAGCATGTGTTGCGTGGCGACAATCTCGGCGAAGTTTGGACGGTGCTGACGAGTATTGCGGTAAGTATCTCGCGTTTATTATTTGGTGGCGAGCGATGTTTACGCGAAGTTTGCGAAAAAAATCTTGCCGACCCACGTCGCACCGCGAAGCGTTTGGGATTCAAAAAATGAAACTTGTTAGCGGACTGCAGTTCTCTTGGGCATCCCTTGACACGAATCAGTGTTCTGCTCTAATTTACGTTGAAAGATAAAAGCTCTTTTTTAACCTATGTTATGCGTTTTGTTTTATAGGTATCGGACCAAAACGTAGATTTGTATCTTATTGTCCGAACCGTATTATCTGAATGAACAGGTCGACACCTCCTATATTCGGTGCCTAGTGTTCTTCTTTATGCCGCCAAAAGAAGATTTCTATCGATATTACTATAACGGCAGTGGAGTCTTAAAATGCAACTTTATGTAGGAAATTTATCGTATCGAACCACCGAAAATGATGTCCGAAAAGCATTTGAAAAACACGGCACGGTTGAGACGGTTAGTATGATCATTGATAATGAATCCGGGCGATCAAAAGGCTTTGCTTTTGTGCAAATGAATGACCGCGACGAAGCAAATGCGGCCATAAGTGAGCTAGATGGTACAAAACATTTAGCGATGGGAGTACTGCCGTCAACGACTTCAATACTTAGAAACTACTTTCTTTTGGTAGAAGAGGCTGTAGTGGGAAGATGCTACTAATTATCATAGTTTCAAAAAATGTCCAACAGACTTGAAAAAGTAGTTTTACGTATTGTCGGACTCTTATAGCTTAGCGATTCTTTAATGTGAATTGTTATTAAGAAGGATTGTATTGCTATAATGAAAACAATCAGTGACCACTTAGCGGCTAATAAAAAACTTGTTGGGAATCATCGTTTTCCTTATAACCTTCATAATAGAGAATGCGGTGAACGGTGGTCTTTTCACAAAAAAATTGTAATTTTTGAAGAAAGCTAAAAAAAGTTTTTCGCACACGTTTGAGTCAGTGCCGCCCCAAAAGCGAATGTATATTCTTTTCCAATAACCGGTTCCAGTGGCAAAGTGTCCTCGTATTGGAATAACAATTTTTGTGTCTACAAATGCGCGAGAGCTTTTACATTACCACTTCCCCCTGAATTGAGGTCTAATAATGCAAAAAGATTGCGCAGCTGACACCAAACCGAACTATAACCGGAAATTACATCTACATGAAAATGAAACGTTTAATGCACAATGCATAAAAAATATTGTACATCCGAGTCTTACAAAAGGTGATTTGTACAAGTTAGTGAGCCACCGCAACTATTTAAAAACATTAGTAATCGGAGAAGTCGTCTTAGAAATTAATAATGTGTTTGGTATCCGTGCTGATGCTGTAATTGATTTCGTGAAACCTATAAACGTTAAGGATTTTTCGTTTGTAATTCTAGCCGATACAGTGGGAGTTCCAGATATACCGGTTCTTATTGACACACTCGGTATTTTGTTTGATAGTGTTACTACTGGAACCGAGTTGGCAATAAAATTAGTTGCGCCCATTACCCAACATAGATAACGTAGTGAGATTCAAAAATCGCAGTGTTATCTAGAAGGAATTTTAAAAGTATAATGTCAGAAAATAAACTAGGAAGTATAAAAAAAACACCAATATGGCTCCCTGGACGCAAACCCAATCAAGAACCTAATCTTATTGATGAACCACGATTCGATTTCGATTTTTTTAGTGCCGAACAACGAGAATTACATGGCAAAAAATTGGCTAGAACCCACAAAATCAAGTTTGAAAATTATTCGCGCGACCGTCTTTTGTCACGGTTGGATGAGAATGAGCGTATCTTATTAAACGCCCACCACTTACTGCTTGAAGATATCGAAACGGGACGTGCGATTCCGTCTGCTGGCGAATGGTTGCTCGATAATTTCTATGTCATTGAAGAACAAATTCGAATGGCTCGTCGGCATTTGCCAAAAAAATACAGCCGTGAATTGCCAATTCTTACAAACACACCTTCGCACGGCCTACCGCGCGTTTATGATCTCGCTTTAGCGGCCATTTCATATGGCGATGGTCGTGTTGACGCTGAACAGCTTGGCGATCTTGTTATGGCCTATCAATCGGAATCAGAGTTACAAATTGGTGAACTGTGGGCGATTCCAATCATGTTGCGATTGACCCTCATTGAGAATATTCGTCGAGTGACTTCTGTTGTCATGGCAAAACGTGATGAACGAATCCTAGCCGGCAAATGGATCGACCGGATCATAAAAAACGCTTCTGATAACCCGAAAAATATGATATTAATCGTAGCTGACTT
>JBOFQC010000560.1:0-8659 GCA_051660725.1 Thermoguttaceae bacterium | reverse complement strand
AGGTGAATGAATTTTTTTGTCATGAATCATCTGTTTGTAAAAGTTGCGACGGTCTGAACGGCATCAAAAGTTCAAAACAGAGATTCTACTTCATCGCCCAAAATGCGCAAGCCCCCTAAAATGGCGCGCACGCCCTGCTATTACTGCCGATCAAAACTTCGGGGGGACTTATATTTTTGTCAATTCCGTCAATAAGAGCATATCGAAGGAAAATGTTCTTCAATACGCTAAGAACCTGATAATTGGCAAAGCTGAAATGGAATGCCATCTTGTCAGTATTGTTGATCAGAATAAAGACATGATTCCAGGCTGGAAAATGGAGTATAACATCCCAGTTTTTTGGCATGAAAATTCATTCTGTTTTTTCAGATCCAACTTTTTTTCAGATGATTATATGCCGAGAGCAGTACTTTCTTTCAATGAGTGGTTTAATAGATGTAAGGAAGGCGATAAAATCAATCGGGAATCGAAAAAAAGGCATGAGGAGATTCAAAAACTTGTTGATGTCCAACGTGAAAAGTGTAGCAAACTTATCACCACGGAAACCGGTCGCCTCGGATTGCTTGCAATGCTTACATCAGACGAAGGCAAGGAACAATTCGGTAACGATACATACAGTTACGATAAATTTCGAGCATTGCCCTACGAAGCTCTCCACAACTATTATGTTTATTTGCCCGCCAAAGAATACCCTAAAATGGGGGGAATGCCTACTTGGCCCATCGATAAGATAACGAAAACTGAAGCTGAGGCTCTTGGAAAACTTCTCACATCGAACGATGTCACCGTAAAATCTTGGGCTATGTACCTTATCGAAGCCGCTCATACAAGGAGCCTTTTGCCAGACCTTCTCAAGATATGCCACGATAAAGATCAAGTTCCTAATTTGCAGTTCACCTATCCCGTTTCAAACGATCCTAATGCCCCGCCAGCCAAGCCACGCATCTACAATTTCAATGTCTATCGCCTTATCGGCAAATATGGTGACGAAAAGACACTCGAAACACTCAAGGAGCTTCAGAAGGATGAGAAACAATCGGCTGAAGTAAAATCGGACATTCAACTCGCATGTGAAGACATTCAAAGAAATATTGCCCAACACGAACGTGAGGAACACCGTAATCGGATTGAGCCGGTTTCGTGCTTTTCGTGGTGAAAAAAAGGATTAAACGACGAAACACACAAATTTCCGCACGAAAGTACCACGAAAAGCTTGTACAAAACTTTCGACACAAAGCCTAATGAGAAATTCTGTACAAAATATCTTTTTAATGACTTCAGTATTGTTGATTAACCCGCCTACAATTTCTACGTCTGAGCAGTTGCTTTCCATCGCGGTGGAAGCCGCCCGGTCAGACAGTGCTTGTCCAGAATCTTTGCGACCACTTGAAACCGAAAGACACCGAAGCAAAAATAGACTCGAATGAGTAAAACTTGGCAGGAATTGTATTCGTTACAATTGTTACATAAAAACAGCGACCAGCGGGAGCCGGAAATTTCAGGGGCCGAAGGCTATTGCGGTCAATCACGCAACCCTTGATTGCCATGGGTTTTGCGTTCGACCGGTCTTCCAAACACGGGCAGGCCGTCTTGATCGAACGAAAATGGTTGCATGAAGACATCTCGAAGCCAACCCATTTGGCGCGTTCGCTTGGCATGGAAGAAAATCCAGTGCCGAGACGGTTCTGCTTCCGTAGGATCAGAAACGAAACAGGCATGTCCCAATCCATAGACGGTTTCCGTTCCTTGAAAAACCGGTTCAGGATATTTCTTCCAGCATTTCGGATTCAGCGGGTCGTCGCCGACAAGTTCGAGCATTCCAAGTTTGTAAGTCGGCAACCACGATGCTGCACACGAATAAACGATAAATGTTCGTCCTTGCCATTGAAGCACCTGCGGGCCTTCTGAAAGGCCACGCGACTGTTCCGTTTCTTCCGTTCGCTCCCACAAGTAGTCGTTGTTTTCGCATAAACGAGTTCGAGCGGCGGCCAGCGTCCACGGATTCTCCATCGGAGCGATGAACAGATGCTGTTCGTCTTTCTCATCCTGCCAGCCCGACCAAATTGCGTAACGTTTATTGTTGTGTTCGAGAATGGTCATGTCGATGGCCCAGCGACTGTTTGTCTTGCCAGAAAAATCATCACCCGTATAAAACGGGCCAAGAACTTCGTACTCACTCAGCGGATCGGAAGTTTTCGATTTCAAGACGTATGCCTGATGATTCTCGTTCTTCCCATCCGAAGCGGCGAAATAAACGTACCAATGGCCATCGAGGTAATGCAGTTCCGGTGCCCAGACTTGTTTTGAAAAAGGGCCATCATTCGGAGATGTCCAGATAAGATGCTTTTCCCCCAATTTGTCCATAGAATCGGTGATGTAAAGAGAAATGCCCAAATCTTTTTCTGTAAAGCACCAGATGAATTGTTTGCCATCACGAATGATCCACGGGTCTGCCTTATTGGAAATGATCGGATTGCAAATCGCGGTCGGTTTGCGCAAAACTGACGAATCAGCGGCAATTCCATTCGGGCTGGAAAAGGTATTTATAGGAGAGTCGGCCCTGACAAAAGTTGTGGTTACAAAAACGACAGAAGACAACAACATAAGTGAAATAAAACGAGACATGGGTGTTCTTTCAGAATGAGAGAAAAAATGATGGGTATTTTATATGAAAATCAATGCCGTATTCAATGCAAAGCACGGCAATCGACTCTAAACTTATAGGGACTGGTTCCCGAGTATTTTTTAAATTTTTTCGCAAAATAGCTACTGTCGTAAAAACCTGTATGGAGAGCAATTTGAGTGATTGACAAATCCGTTTCAACCAACATTCTTGCGGCGGTATCCAAACGCACTTTCTGGATGAAATCTTGTGCTGATATCTGAAATATATGTTTGAAACGACGTTCGAACTGGCTCACAGAAAGGTACAGTATAGATGCCAACGATTCAATGCTGATTTTTTCCGAATAGTGCTCGAATATGTAGGAAACAACACTATCCATTTCTTGCATGGGTCGTAGTAATTCGCTAGTTTTCGTGCAGTCTTGCATGAAACCGGCGGTCCCTTTTATTTCACCTTTTAGGTTTGTCAGGGGAAATTTACTCGACAAATACCATTTTTTCACACCTAAATTATCGACACAAATCCAGGGACGATTCAGTATCGGCTGGCGAGTGATCATGACGGTTCGATCTTCGTTAATATACGCTTGTGCCAAATCAGGTGGGGAAAAATCCAAGTCCGTTTTTCCCAAATAATCTTCCGTTGCCACCACTCCGAGAAAGGCCATGAGAGGTTGATTCATCCAGATAAATTCATCTTTTGTGTCCTTGATAAACACATAGACACCAGCAACGTGGTTGAAGAGTTGAGAAAATACCCCCAGCGGTCCAGTGTTATCAAAAAAATCCAATTGAGATGATGTGAATTTTTCCATTTTAATTTAATATGCGGGAATAGTACCAAAAAATGCAGATATAATCCTAGCAATACCCGTTTTTATGTTGTAAAATTCTTTATGTTGTTGCGTGATGCCAGACTAGAAAAGGCACGGAATCATCATAACAAATGTTTACATTCAATTTTTTCACTCAATTTGACAAAAGTCTAGGCATTTATTCGTATACTACCAAAAAAACGGTTCAACCGCAATATGGCGGAACGAAACAAGTTTAGTTGTTTCCCGTTTAGCCCGCTTTCGCAGAAAGCGGTTGTTTTGTTTGCCAAAAAAACACACAACTCCGTTCGGAGTTGAATAATGGTCACCAGTATTGTATTTTCAAACTGTATTTCAAGGAGAATCAAATGAAAGCAAGCACAATGTTACGAAAATGTGGAGTGGCGAAAAAATGTCATTCGTCTTTTGGTTTTACTTTAGTGGAATTACTTGTCGTAATCGCCATTATTGGTGTTTTAATTGCCTTACTCCTGCCAGCAGTTCAGGCCGCTCGTGAAGCCGCAAGAAGAATGCAATGCACCAATAACCTGAAACAAATCGGACTTGCCGTCCACAACTTTCACGATGTCAACGACCGTCTTGTCGCTCAAGGGTATCAAAAAGAATATACCGGATATGAAGGACACCGTTTGAGTTATTATGTATCGCTTCTCCCTTTTCTGGAACAGACGGCTTTGTACGGACAAATTTCTTCCAGTGGTTTTCCCGCAATGTGGCATATCACGGGTTATAACTCGAATAATCCGCCGAAATTACCAACGGTCATTTGTCCTTCCGATCCCGGAGCAATCTCCAAAACGATGGGACGAGCACATAGCGCATTTAACAGCTACCATATATGCCAAGGAGATGTTTTAACCTGTTATCATTGGGAATTTTCTCGCGGTATGCCGATCAATGGGGGCCGTCCGGCATCTGCAGGCGGAACACAGGATTTGAATTTCGCTTCTGTTACCGATGGACTCTCCAACACGATTTTTGCCTCGGAGGTCGTGATTGCTACTTCGCCGGGAAGTAGTAGTACGCCCATTCGGGGATTCATAGCCAATCTTTATGCTCCCATTGATCCCGATGAAGGAGGAACCCCAAACGATTGTATGACCGTCAAAGGAAACGGAATGTTGACAGTTTACGGTTATGGAGGTGAATCCGGCTGGGGAGGACTGGGTGATCGCTGGTTTGATAGTCTGAATGCCTACACAGCTTTTCAGGCTTGTCTTCCTCCCAACAGTCCTTCTTGTTCTCGTAACACAGGCGATCCAAATTATACGGAAGGATATTCGCAAATTACGGCCAGCAGTATGCACTATGGGGGTGTCAATACTGTTCTTTGCGATGGTGCGGTTCGATTTATCAGTGAAGCAATCAATTCGAAGAATCTGGCAACTAATCTCGCTCCGGTGCCCACGGGAGTTCCCGGACAACTTGGAAGTCGGGCCAACATGGGACCATCCATTTATGGGGTGTGGGGGGAAATTGCAACCCGAGCCGGAGGAGAGTCGACAACGATGCCATGAGTCTTGGCAAACGACCAAGTGACATTTGGCATATTTCAAGCAACTTTACAGAGTGGTATCAACCAAACCCATTATTGTACTATGAGGTATTTTTTTCAAACACTCATTGTCTGTGTTCTCTGTGTCCTTCCTTTTATCGGATGTGGAAAACAGTATGGCGGGGTGCCTGTTTCTGGAATCGTTTCGTATGATGGCAAGCCTGTTGAGAGTGCAACCGTTACACTGATGCCTTCGGATGGCGACAATCCGGTTGCATCGGCGCGGACAGATAATAATGGCCGCTATTTGATAAGAACCGCTGTTTCTGGAAAAGTCTATAACACGGTTTTGCCGGGAAAGTATCGTGTTACCATCAGGAAATTTGATATTGGTAATTCCATTCAGGCCAATACCGACACTCAATCGGGGCGACCGCTTGGGGTCGGTACCGCACCTCCGAGCAGCAAGCCAGTGAAAATGTCCCTTCCTTCCGTTTATTTCAAGGAAGCTACGACTCCACTGGAAATCATCGTCGAGAACGGAAAAAAAAACAATTTTGATTTTATACTTTCAGGAGATTTGAAGTGAAACGAGAAGCAATATATCTATTTTCAGCGTTGGTGGTGTTATGCTTGACTGCCGTACTTGCTCAATCGCAGGAGTTGACGGTTTATTTCGACGAGCTTGATCCGATTTCCATATCGCAGAGTTTTGGAACTCCACAGCATTGCCAAAATGTCATGGGAGGTGAACTAAGTGTTGCAGGAAAGGTGTTCGATCAGGGAATCGGCGTTCATGCCAACTCAAAAATTGTCTATCAGCTTGAAGGGGAGTATCTTCGTTTTGAAGCCTTTGTCGGTGTTGACGATGCCATGAAAGACCACAAGCAAAGCAGCATCGTTTTTCAAGTTTTTGTTGATGGCGAAAAAAAATTCGACAGCGGGATCGTCAAAATCAACGAAAATGCAATGCCTGTCAATGTTTCTCTTGAAAATGCCGATGTGCTGGAACTTATCGTAACCGATGCTGGTGACGGAATTGATTGTGATCACGGCGATTGGGGAGATGCCAAGCTGATCACGATACCATCCCTTTTGAAAAACAAGTCAAATATCATCGAATCGGAAGAAAAAGCCTACACGGTTAAATCACCTGTTCTCAGCCTCGATCTCAGCGAAACAGGAAAAATAGTGGGAATGCAGGCAGGAAAGGTTTCGCGTCCTATTTGCGGAAAAAGCGATTTGAAAGGCTGTCAAACCGAAGGCGATGTCACGTCGAAAAGTATTGCAGAAAGTGGCATGGAATTTACCCGAACGGTAAAAAATGTCGATGGGAATGGCGCAACTGTTACGGAAAGATTTGTTCCGACACCGCTTGGAATTCGATGGGAGATGGAAATCGTCGGTCTCGGTGATCCATGGACGACATCAATCAACAGGATATTTGATTATAATGCTCCAGAAAAAAACGACGTGCTATTTTGGACCGCATGGAGTGATCCACGATGTGGACGACCATCGGCGTACAAAAAGGAAGACATCGTCAATCGTGATCCGGCGACAATTCTTTATCCGATAGGGACCGAACATAATTGGGTTGATCCTTTATTGCCTCAGCCTCTCGTAAGAGCAAAGCTTTACTATGGCTTGACTCCATACAGCTATAGCAATCCGGGAGACAGCTGCCCGTTCGCTGGAAATTTGTTCAGTATTCCGATGTTAACTCTTATGGAACCGAAAGAGGATTTCGGAATCACCTTGGGGCAAGACCCATCGGACAAGCTGCTTGATATTACACTTGACATTACCAAAACGGGACGGACAAATTGGAGTTATCTGCGGTTTCGCATTTCAAAGGATTCGCCGGTCAAGCTGCGAGCCGACCTGATCCCTCACGAAGCCGATTGGCGGGGCGGAATGCGTTGGATGCGAAAGGCACATCCCGAATATATGGAACCCGTTAATCCGTTAGCGCACGAAATTTCGGGAACTGCAGCTTATGACAGGTCGCCTGGGATTTCCAAGGTTTGCGAAAACGCAGAAAGATTCCACAAAATGGGCTTCAAGGTCAACTGGCAGGCGAGTTGGGATTTTCCATTCTTCGGGATGTATATTCCGCCGACGAAAGACGACAATGAAAAATGGAAAGCATTTGGCGGTTGGGAGTACAGCGTGGCCCAATACGGGATTGACGCAAAACGGATGAGGGAAGCCGGTTTCTTTACATTGAACTATTTCAATGTATTTGAAATAGGAACGTATACAAAATGGCCGGAGACGAAACGAACAATCGATAATGACGCTGATCTCTGGAAAAATAATGACGATTTCATTTACGCTAAACTGAAAGATGGAATTGTTACGATGCCCAAAGATATTGAAGGAACAAAAGGCAAGCGAGGGGCGTTCGAGGAGAATCCTATCGGCTCATGGGAGGGAAGTCTCGTTTTTGACTGTGCCGTCCCATCCGTTCGTGAATTTTTACTCAACCAAACTAAGCTGCATCTGGAGAAGGTTCCTGACGCTTCAGGAATCTGTATCGACCGACTTGATTGGATTCGATGGTACAATCTGAAAGCGGATGATGGATATAGCTGGTTCCATGACAGACCCGCTCGCTGCCTCTTGGCTTCGTGGAACGATATCATGGAAGACCTCGGTCCGCTCATGCACAATGAAGGAAAGGTGATCTATGCCAACAATCATGATAAGCGAATTGATGCATTGAAACACATCGACGGAATTTACGACGAATTTGGGCAGGCCGGAGCACCGTTGAATCTGACGGCGTTACAATGTGTCGCCAAACCGGCTCTTGTTTGGACATCTGGACCACACGACCTGCAACCCAATCCAGACGCATTTTTCCAGAAAAATCTTTTTCTGGGAACGTTTCCGACTGCTCCGCTGCCAGATAACTGTCACTGCATCAATCCCGACCCTGTTGCCGATCAGTTCTACCTTGACTACGGCAAGATGATGACATTGATGCGAGGCAGAAAATGGGTGCTTCAGCCTCATTGTATTGAAGTGAAAAACGGTGCGGCAAAGGTCAACATGTTCGAGATTCCAGAAGGTTTTGTTATTCCTGTTTGTTTTGCAGGAGATGCAACCGAAGTCGAAGTTGTCATTCAAAATGTTAAAGGCCTCAAACAGGTCAATGCCGAAGCGTTCCATCCTGCATCTGAAACATCCGTTCCGGTTTTAAGTCGTTATGAAAATGGAACATTGACGCTCAATGTTCCCGTTAAACGAGGGTGTGCTATGGTAAAATTAACACCCCAATGAGTATTGCTTTCGCCAGAACAATTGGCTTTCCGGCCGCGAACAGTTCATTTGGCGAGCCGCCAACGTAAGTTGGCGGGTTTGTTTTGGCGAGTGTTGTTGTCCCCGAACGCCGTCGGCGTTCAATAATGGTAGAAACGAATTGCCAAAAAAACACACAACTCCGTTCGGAGTTGAATAATGGTCACCGATTTTGTATTTTCAAACTGTATTTCAAGGAGAATCAAATGAAAACAAGCACAATGTTACGAAAATGTGGAGTGGCGAAAAAATGTCATTCGTCTTTTGGTTTTACTTTAGTAGAATTACTTGTCGTAATCGCCATTATTGGGGTCTTGATTGCCTTACTCCTGCCAGCAGTTCAGGCCGCTCGTGAAGCCGCAAGAAGAATGCAATGCACCAATAACCTGAAACAAAT
>JBOFQC010000559.1:0-1825 GCA_051660725.1 Thermoguttaceae bacterium | reverse complement strand
AACTCTTTCGAAAGTCTTCTTTTCGTCGGAAGAAGTCGTGGGGTCCTCAATTAAGAGTTTTACCCCTTTGTTTTCTCTGTCATCAATCAGCAGATTCGGGAGCTGGTCGAAAGTTGTAATTTTCGTCCCGTTGTTTGCTTCGATAATTCTGTCACCGACCTCCAAACCGGCAGTCCAGGCTGGTGAACCGGGGGCAACACCGCCGACGACACACGGCATTTCCTCAACGCCCAACATGTACGCAGCAGTGGCACAAACGAAAGCGAAAATAATATTCATTATCACGCCAGCGGAAATAATAGCCATTCGCTGCGGCACACTCTTGGAAAGGTAACTGTCCTTTGCGTAAAGCGCGTTTTCCATTGCCGCGATTTCTTCCGGCGTTCTGACCGGTTCGGCGTTTTGTGCGTCTTTTTCGCTGGCTGCAGTTGATTCGGCAGTTTTTGCAACGGCTTCTTCCGCATTTGCCCCACTTGCCGCAAGTTTTGCCTTTTCTATTTCTTTAGCAATTTGGCCGGGATTGTCCTCCTGACCGAACATTTTGACGTACCCGCCGAGCGGTAATATGCCGAGTCCGTACTCGGTTTGGCCCCATTTGAAACGGAAGAATCGCAGTCCGTAAATGTCAAACCAGATGTAAAACTTGTCACACCTCACTCCGCACATACGTGCAACGAGGAAATGCCCAAGCTCGTGTACTATAATTAATGCGTTTACCCCAATTAAGACGAGTAATACTGTCCAAGCAATTTGCATGTTTGGTGAATGGGTGAAAAATGTTTGCTCCGCTCACTTAGTTGCGGATGATGTTCTACGCGTCAGACTGTTTTTACGGTAATTTTTACAGGTAGTCCTGTTTCTTCGAAACTGGAGCGACTTTCGGAGAGAGTCGCCTACCTTACCCGCCAACTGACGTTGGCGGCTAGCTTCCCGGAGCAGGGCACCGGGGCTAACTTTAATAAACCGTCAGTTCTAGCAAAGTTTACTTGTTTCTTTTCTCGCCCAAGTGTCGAGTTCGAAAAGTCTGCTGAGCGTCGGATGCTGTTCAAAATCGTGGTTTTCCAGAATTTTCCGAACAACGCCGGTAATTTTGTAAAACGGTAATTTTTCACTGAGGAATGCGTCAACAGCCGCTTCGTTTGCGGCATTTAGCACGACTCCGGCAGTACCGCCAGCCCGGGCAACTTCGAGGCCGAGACCAAACGATTCGAACCTTTCCGGATCAATTGGAATAAATTCCAAGCTGAACCGTTGCATCCAGTCTATTTTAACACTCGGAGATTCAAAACGTTGAGGATACGTAAGCGCAAGCTGTATTGGCAACCTCATGTCTGGCGGACTCATTTGAGCGACAACGGAACCGTCAACGAATTCCACGAGCGAGTGAACAACGGACTGCGGGTGAATAATCGCGTCCAGTTTTTCTGCCGGAATATTAAAAAGCCAGCGTGCTTCGATTAGTTCCAGCGCTTTGTTCATTAAGGTTGCCGAATCGACGGTAATCTTTTTGCCCATATTCCAAGTAGGGTGGGCAAGTGCGTCAGCAATTGTAACTTTTTCGAGTTCTTGTAACGAAAGCGTCCGAAACGGTCCTCCGCTGGCTGTTAAAATAAGTCGTTCCAGATCAGCGTGTGAATTTGCGTCATTATTTCCGGTTAAATCCCAGCCTCTGGCACGCAGACACTGTAAAACGGCGCTGTGTTCGCTGTCAACGGGAATAATCTGGCCGCCACTTTTTTTAGTCAGTTCGGTTATCAGTTCGCCGCCCATGACCAGGGTTTCTTTATTTGCAAGGGCGACGACTTTTCCCGCCTCCAGTGCGCTG
>JBOFQC010000558.1:0-1828 GCA_051660725.1 Thermoguttaceae bacterium | reverse complement strand
TTATGTTTGCCGAGTTCGTGATACGGCAGTTCCTGGACACCTCGCACGCCTTTCAAGGTGCTGGCAAACTCCGTTATGCGAAGCCGCTGCGTCTCGGAATTGTTGTAATCCGGTATGATCGGCACACGCACGATTATGTTGTCATGAATCTCGCTCAAGTTTCGGAGGTTCTCCAAAATGATCCGGTTAGATTGGCCTGTATGCTGCAGATGTAATGTTTCATCCAACCCTTTGATATCATAGAGAAAAAGCTCCGTCTCTTTTGCCGCTGTTTCGAGAACCGACCAAGGTGCGAATCCAGAAGTTTCAACGGTACGATGAATCCATTCTGCACCGCAAATTCGTAGAAGATCAAGCGTGAAATGAGGTTGCGCTAACGGCTCACCACCGGAAAGTGTGACACCGCCCCCCGACTCATCGTAATAGAGTCGATCTTTCAAAACGACATCCAGCACTTCACGTGATGTCATTGAAACTCCGACCATTTTTCGAGCCTCGGAGGGGCAAACTATCACACATTTTCCACAAAGAACGCAGTTTTCATGGGAACACACTTCCTTGCATCGACCACATTGCGTACAGCGGTTCGGAATAATTGTGATTTGCCGAATCGGTGAGATTCCTTCCGGGTTGTGACACCAGCGGCAGCGCAACGGACACCCCTTCAAAAAAATCGTGGTTCTGATACCAGGTCCGTCATGCAGGCAAAAGCGCTGTATGTTAAATACGTTTCCTGTCGTTTCCATCTCAAATCGTGTGTTCCGTCCTCGCGATTATTTCTTCTTGCAGCTCAAGCGGTAAATCGCAAAAATAATCGCTGTATCCCGCAACTCGAACAATCAAGTCCCGGTAAGAATCGGGGTCACGCTGCGCACAACGAAGTTTTTCTGCAGTGACGACATTCAGCTGCACATGATGCCCGTCTGCTCGGAAATACGAACGGATCAGTTGTCCAATTTTATCGATTCCTTCCGGTGATTCCAAGATTTCAGGCGTGAATTTCATATTCAAAAGCGTTCCACCGGTCTTGAGGTGATCCATTTTTGCGGCGGATTTCATGACAGCGGTTGGACCGCAACGGTCCGCTCCTTGCACTGGTGAAATACCTTCCGAGAGCGCATTTCCGGCAGGGCGTCCGTCCGGCATGGCACCAATTTTGGAACCGAAATAAACGTGGCTCGTAGTCGGCAACATTTCCACTCTATAAAAGCCACCTTTAGCGTTGGGGCGTCCGTCAATTTGCTCGAAAAGTATCGTGAAGACACGGCGCATCAAATCGTCGGCACGGTCCTCGTCGTTACCGTACTTAGGTGCTTTGTGCAAAAGTTGTTGTTGCAGCGTTTCAAAACCTTGGAAGTTGGCCTTCAACGCTTGCAGTAACGTTTCCATTGAAACGGATTTTTCTTCAAAAACGAGATATTTCAACGCCGCAAGTGAATCAGTCAAGCTGCCGATTCCCACCATTTGTATAAAGGTGTTGTTATAACGTGCCCCGCCGGCGTTGTAATCAACTCCCTTGCTTATGCAATCATCGGTAAGTACCGACAAAAATGGGGCCGGCATTTGGCTTGCGTACATTTGCTCAATTATTTGGTTGCCACGCATTTTGATTTCGAGAAAATGCGCAAACTGTTTTTGAAATGCCTGAAAAAGCATTTCAAAAGAATCGAAAGATTCAGGGCTTCCCGTTGTGACACCAAGTTGCTGGTCCGTGCAAGGGTCGACACCATTATTAAGGGTCAGTTCGAGGATTTTCGGCAGATTGAAATATCCTGTAAGAATATAAGCTTCTTTTCCAAATGCCCCGACTTCGACACATCCGCTGCAT
>JBOFQC010000557.1:0-4149 GCA_051660725.1 Thermoguttaceae bacterium | reverse complement strand
CTTGGGTTGAACTTCCTGATGATTCGCCAAGTCATCTATAATATGACTAATACTGAGCGTCAGAAAAATTTTACCACCGCTGCATTCCACGAATATCATTCTCAGTCCGATGATAAAACAACGAATCAAAGTCGTAGTTTCGCACACCTGAAACATGACGCCGGGAACTGGATAGTAAGGTTGTCGTTTGGATTAGGGCGAATAAAGATGCCTCACAGGAGGATTTTGTTCTTTACCTTGAGACAATCTATTCAAAAGACTCTGATATTGGGAAAAAATTTTCTGAATTTGGAAAAGACCTTGCAGATTGGTTATGCATAGGCATATGAAGCATTTGCAAATTTTTACTGAGGACCTTCAAAAAATTGCTGTTTTCTTCTAATAAGCTAGGATAAATATGTTCAGTAGCATTTTTTTTCATTGCCTCAAGCCACGCGGGCAGGTAATCGCAGAAGTCGAATCTGGGATACAAGGTTTACGTAGGTGGGTTGTTCTTACTGTTGTACCGTTGGCTAAATCAGGGAAAGAATGGTATCAGTTTCCTTCAGATATTCGCCTTATTCCAGAGGAGATACCGTTTGATTGGCGTCTCGTTGTATTCGATTTTGATCATGAAAAACACCAACCACCAGACGAGAATTATTATGACGATGATGAGATAGACGCAATCTTAAGTAGTTACTTGGAATTTCGAGAAATTGTCTGCGAGTTGCGAACAACAAATATAGATGAATTACGAGATGTACTATTGCATTATGTTGATGACCAAGATAAATTTCGACATTTTCAGCCCGACTATCCTTGCCTGATATAAAGCACATGTAATAACCTGGGTGTGCGGAAAATCAGAAGTTGAAAAAACGCATACTTATTTCGTCGGTGACACCGTTGAAACGAGTGTGCTGGTGCATAATGAATGCAGGATACACGATAGCGCTCTATTTCCTGACTGGCTTGATGTTTACCTTAACGCAAGCCGGAACGGGCTCAATAGCAGAATTGCGCCGTTATTCGGACAAAAATTTGATGTTCCCGTTTGCACATGTAAAGTTGCACGTGTTTCGAAGCCTGCGAGCCCTGATACCACTACACTTGGCAAACTGGCAGCGAATTCTCCAGGCGGCATGTCGCTTGAAAACCTGATTAAAGCTACAGACCAGTTGGCTGGTTATGCGAACAACGCCGCAGATACACTCGAGGCGGCTCAGTGGGAACTTGCGACAGTGCCGCTTTGGATGATCGGTGGAGCTATGGCAGATGATATTACAGCTGCCACAAAAGCACTTCGCAGTGCAGGATCGATGTCTAAAGCAGGTACAAGCATCAAACTTCGACGAAATTTAAATTATTCGACAAAAGCTGCTGAACATCTTAAAGGTGCAGCACGCTTTGTTCCTGAAAATATTATCAAAGAAGGTATTATATCAGGAATTCCAACCCCTGATCCGAGAGGCTCAGAAGCGATTATGTATTATTCACGACTTTGGCGCAATGGAAAGCTCTATAATTTTGAGGTTTTATACAACCATAACACCAACACCATCTGGCATTGTAAATACACTCCAGAAGCAATTGGTCCTTTCCTGAAAATTCCTATACTATAAGAATTAAAATGAAACCAAATTCGAAACAATTGAAGTATTCTCTAATCATTGACTTTGTGAACAACAGAATGTGCTTTGATCAGTTTTGCAATATGTTTGCAACGGTTGGTGTGTATTGTGATGATAATAATTTCGATGACGCCTTTCCAGAAGAAGAATTGACACCTGACGAAGAAAAATTATTCTCCGAACTTGACGAAATAACCGGTCGTTACGCCGATAAAGAATGTCGCAAAGAGCTTCCCGGATTATATTATAGCGAATCAGATGTGTTGTCAAAAGTGCTTGAATGTTGCGAAAAACTTGAAATTCCGATGCCAAGTTAGTTTTTGTGGTACAACTTTTTGAATTACTACAGGATTGTAAAACAAAAGACCAAGTTTTAAAAACGCTAAACGAATTCCGCAAAGGAATTCTTGATGGCACCTATAAACTTTACAAATAATTTCCTCATGATTGTTTACAAGATACACCCAGCGCAAGTAAAAGGTCGCAACAAATATGCTCCACTTTATCCCAAAGACACTGACTTGAGTGTCAAGTTAGATAGATGGCCTCATTTAGGACCTAATCCATTTTTCGGTCCATTTACGCGAGAAAATTGGACAAAATCATTCGGTAACGTTTGGCCCAAAGGGGGTTTAGAGGTAGAATATGATGGAAATAAAAAACGAGCCGACTCCTCATACTTGTATCTCGGTCCGGTGTTTTCCAGCAAGGCAATTGAGATTCTCAGCGACTATCTTGACACAAAAACAGGAGAATTTCTCCCACTCCGATGTAAAGAGAGAAATGACTTATTGTTATATCGTTGTATGAACTGTATTGATGCACTAGATCGTAAAAACTCAACGCAAAGAGGAGAAATAAAAAACTGGGATAAATTAGATGAGTTTGGCATTCTAGACAATGTACAGATTGATCGCATTGCCCTAAAAGAAAAAATGCTGGAAGGTATCACAATGTTTGTGTTGCCATGCCATCTTTCCACAAGTACTTTTGTTACGGACAAATTTGTAGATTTTTTTCGAAACAAAAAGCTTAAGGGGCTTGGATTCCGACCTGTTTGGAGCTCTTTACGTGGTCCACTGTGCGATATTGGCGGTAATAGGTTTTACGATGATTTCGAAGATGTGAATATTTAAATCAATAGTTGCTGGTACGCCTATTTTACTTGCCAACGACACCACTAAACCGATAGAAGAAATCCAACCTGACGATTTGGTAAAAACGGTGCCGCATGAAAACGACGATAGCGAGATCGTTTCCGGTAAGGTTGTACGAGTTTTTCAGAACGAACCGCAGCCTGTGTGGAAGTTAAAATTCTAAGGAAACGGTGGCACCTTTGATGTGTCAGCGACCGGGAAACACCCGTTTTACGTGATTGGCAAAGGTTGGGTTGCAGCAAAAGATTTACCCATCGGAGCCACCTGCCGAACCGCCGACAGTGCAAAAATCGGGTGCAGTAAATATCACTTGCGCGATTGCGGGGGATAGGGCATATTGGTAATTTCACTATTGCCAACCTCAACCAGAAATTCACCATGTCCGATGAAAATCAACACCCCACCGACCTGACAGTTACCGCCCAATCGCCCAGATAAGCTCTATTTCTCCAAGCCGCTCAAGCCTATTATCAAGAAATGCAAACCGTCGGAGAAAACGCCCCATACCTAAATGAATTTTGCGGTATCAAAATATCCGACAACACCATCCGCGAACTTTGTCAACAAGAATCGCCGAAGATGAAAGAGTGGCAAAACAATGACACCGCCGCTCATACGCCGTTTAGAAAAGCAGGAGGCGAGATTGAATTTACGACCGATGGAACGATGGTGCCAACCCTTGATGGTTGGCGGGAATTTCGCATCGGAATTTATGCGAAAAGAGAATCGGGAAAGCCAGCGACACCATTGCAGTGGGGAACGCGACAATTGTCGAAACCGCATGTATCCGTTGCGTTTGCGGCAATTGCGGATAAGGACGTTTTCCGTACAGAATGGGGATATTTGTTAAACCGATTGGAGGTCAAGGACACGTCGCTGGTGTCAGGCATCTGCCATGCAGGCGATTATCTCAAGGCAACTTCGATGCGGTCGAAATGTGGTGTCATTAATCTTTTGCGAGAAGCGTAAGCGGAATAACATGCAGCGAATTCGACACCAATGGTGCGGTAGCACAATTCGCTTGGACGGCATGCCTTTGACACCATGTAGAGCGACTTGCTTGAGGATGGTTCTCATGCGTTGTTGGAGTGGGTGCGATTGCATCAATCGGTGGAACAATTGGATTCGCGTCTGGAAGTGCTTCGATTGTTGGAAAATTATTTAGTTGAGCACCAAAATCGGATGAATTATCGGGAACGATTGTTGGAGTGGGTTGTCGATTGGCAGCGGACAGGTTAAGGGGCATAGGTCCCAACTTAAGGGGTTTGTGGCGTGTTTCTCAGCATTTCACGCGTCGCTGGACGCTTTTTGCGACGTTTTTGTGGACGGATTTCGCCCAGCTTTTTCGTTAGCTCACATAGCGACATCGCCAACTCCTT
>JBOFQC010000556.1:0-3853 GCA_051660725.1 Thermoguttaceae bacterium | reverse complement strand
CCTGAATTGATTGTCGCTATTTCAGAAGAGGAAACATACAGCATACCGGTACATTGGAATAAAACAGCCAAGCGATTCGTCGAGCTTATTGACGGAGAACGGACGCTCGGCGACATTGCTATAGGGCACCTCGATAAATAGCCAAAAAAGCCTCCGGAGCGACGCTTTTTTAATTTTTACGCAATTTGAAAATTCTTTTCGTCTATTTTCCACGAATTTCTTCATAAAACCACAATTTTACGCTCTTTACGGCTTATTACATCTCCGTTTTTACGCGGTTGGCACCTTTTTGGTGCCAACCGCGCAGATTATCCCTGTCTTTTTGCCTCTTTTTTATTGCATAAAGTTATAATTCTACGCATGTTATACACCAAATTTCGCATCCCAATCGCGACAATCGCCCGCCCCATCCCGATTAAACGGTGCGTTTCGTTCCCCATTCGTGTCTTCATTTCGCCGAAAACGTGCTCAACTCGGCATCTCGTTTTAGATATTGTACGATTATCCTCTTTTATTTCGCCTAACAACAACGGTCTGTTTTTAGGCAATCGTTGACACACTTGCGGGTCGTAACCACGATTACGTAACTCCTTTTCTTTTTCAGCACTTACGTAGCCTGCATCCGCGTAATACGGCTCATTTTCGCACGCCGATTGCTCCGGCACTACCTCCGTAAAAAGGTTGACATCGTGTACCGATGCCGAAGTCACCCCATACGACAAAATCAATTTATTTGCCGCGTCCACGACGGCGTGATTTTTGTAACCAAAATGGTTTTCATCGCCCTTCTTCGCCCAGTCAGCGTCTAAGTCTGTCTGTGCCAATACGTTACGTTTTTCAGCACGCGATGCCGGAATTGTTCCATTTTCTTTGAGCTCCTTATTTTCCTCTTTCGTGGTTCGGCGACGTGGTGCCTCGACGAAACTGCTGTCGATGATGCAGCCTTTTTTAGTTTCAAAGCCCATTTTGTCGATCTGTTCCCAAAATTGGTCGAATAGCTTTTCAGTAAGCCCATGCTTTTTAAGGTCTTCGGTGAAATACCAAACAGTTGTGGCATCCGGCACTTGGGCGGCGATTGTGAGACCGAGAAAATTCATCCACGAAAGACGGTCAAGAATTTGTACTTCGACCGCTTCATAAGATAGGTTGTGTAAGTGCATTAAAACAAGGACTTTGAACATAAACACGACATCGTAAGGCGGTCTTCCGGCGTTGGAAAGCCGTTCTTTTTGGCGGATGATTTCGAGTACGGATCTAAATGCTTCCCAGTCAACGAGTTCGTTAAGTTTCCAAAGCGAATCGTTAATCAGCTTGATTTTTTCGAGTCGTTCGTCGTGTTGAAAGAAGGAATACTGACGATTGGCGTGTGCGTTATGTCGGCTCATGTAATTGGGTGGCAATGAGATAGGAAAATAAAGTTAATGTGCATTAATGCACATTAAACCAAAATCTCAGCCCTTGTCAAGTAAGAGCGTGCCGAAAAACCGCCTATTTTTCAAGGTGCCCCTTTGAACATCTCTTCGATGCTGAATCGCTTGCCGTAACTCTCGATTATTTCCTGTGCGCTTTGCTGCACATCGGTCGATGTCAATATGACTTGCGCTTTATCTTCTTGAATCAAAACAATTCGTAACCGCTTGCCACGTGTCAGTTTACTTGTGCAAACAAATGACTTGATTTTTTTCGTAACTATTTTGCCATAAACGTCACATTCGATTGTTTTCCAGTTATCGTTACATAAAAACAATTCTTGTACATTTATTTTGTTTCCGTACAGTTGCGGGCGGCCGGGCTTTCCTGTTTTGCATATTTTTGGCAACTCGAACAGCACTGCGTCTTTGCGTAATCTTGTTACGATTTTTACTCCACATTTCATTACCGGCTCAAAAACCGGTTCGTTGGCATATCCGTTATCTACTATTAACTCTATTGGAATATGGTATTTACAGACTTTTTCAACAATCCAGCCAATCAGTTCGACTGCCAGTTCTGTTTTTTTCTTAAACACTAAGTCCTTATACTTCGGGAGTTTGATGAGTTTGTCTATTTCTTTTTTTCTGATGTAAAGCGAAAACTTGAGCGGCAGCGTGATATTGCCCCATTTTGTGTGAGCAAGCACAATCGACAGTACAACCCAACTGTGTCCGTAACATATTGTAGCATCGGACTTTCCTGGAGTTGGGTTGTGATGATATCCGCCAGCTTCGATATGTTTTCCATAGCGTTTGGTCGGCGTGTCGTCGATTATCAGTTGAATTCTCCCACTGAATAAATTGCGCAACTCAATAAATTCAAGTATGATACAAATCATAATGTCATTGATTTTATCAGCAAGTTTTCCTATGACAGGCAATTGGTAATAAACGTTACGATATTTTTCACTAAGGCAAGCTGAGAGAATCCAAGACGTAACAGTGCGGCTGGCAGACATCGTGCAAATGGCTGCTATTATTATCTTTGTGAAATAAAAAGCGGTTGCGGATTTGACTGCACTTGACAAACGATTGACGTTGTTGTAGAATTCTTGGGTGCATTGATTTTTGGTCGTCCGTGACACGTTCGGCTCCTTTGTCAGAAATGTGTGGTTTTGCGATTTCACATTCTAACTTTGTGAGCCGAATTCTAATAGACCAATTTCTTCGCTTTTTTGGAAAGTACAGATTCGCCGAACTTGAATTTAATAGAGCGATTTTGGAAGTTCTTGAAAAAGAAGAGTTTGTACAATAATTACTACTACACGATTTTAGAATTGAGATTCATTATTTTAGACAGGATTTACAGAATCGACCGGATGAAATAGAATTGAAGTGTCCTGTTTATCCGCTTTTTGTATACTGTAAACGTGGACAAATTGCTTGCTTTTTCTCTGGAAAAAGAGAACTTTTTATCGCCGTTTCCTGTATAATCCAGTTCGTCGTTGTTTGCTTCTCAATTTCGGCTCCAATTGGGGCGAAATTAAACGTAAATATCGAAAACAAAGGTATCCAGAGCAGGATTTACAAGATAATTAAATCCTGAAAATCCTGTCAAAAAATAATGAACGCCATTTACGAAACTGTGTACTACAGTGATTTTGAGATTTTTTGCGGAGCGATAGACGATTGCATAGCGAACAGCAGTGAAAAGTACAAAGACGAGCTGAGAACACTCATGACGCTGCGTTTCCAGTCATTTGAAAACGTACAATTCCTTGCCGTTTAGAGTATAAAACACGGCATTTTTCATCGAATTTTCTATTGAAAAAAAGACGGTATTTCTTTCCGGCGATTTCGTATCGTTTGTGAAATTCAACAAAATTTTGCATTCAACACGAAAGCCCAAAAAGAGATACCGCCAATGAAAAAATTTACCGAAAGAGCCAACCGTTTGCAAGACCTGTTCGGAAGTATTTCCCAAAAAACTGCTGACGATTTTGGGCTGTTTTTGCGTAGCAGAAAAATCTCCGCTATGGATTTCGTTACAGCGGATGTTCCGTTGAATGATGGCGAAAAAACGACTTATCTCTTTTGTTTACAATGAGTTGTGTCGTTTTTTATGCGCCCAGCACTTTTTGCGGAATTTTGATAATTGTCGCTTGATTTTTACGATGATCCTGCTATGATTGCAATCATCGTAACACTCTAATTTCACAACGCTTATGAATGTACCCAGCATAAAAAACTCGACATTTTAATGTAACATATTTTCACAAAAGAACTTACGGTGTCTGTAAATGTGGGACAATATCGGAACATCCGTTTTATCTCACGAATTCCAGCCGGAAAAACGATTGGACTTGGCAAAGATAAAATGTCAATAACTTCACACCTTAAAGGAGTTACAGCGAATATTGCAGACGAAGAAATGCACATCT
>JBOFQC010000555.1:0-4824 GCA_051660725.1 Thermoguttaceae bacterium | reverse complement strand
GACAAAAAAGCCGGGAGAGTATTTCTGCCCGGCTTTTCATGGGAGTCTTGAGAATTGGTTGGAACGTCATTTTCTGGCGTCTGGAACAATTTCGGTTCGTCGCTCATTTTAGCAGTTCCGAGAGTAATTTTTTTCTCGCGACCCTCGACTTTTGCATTTCCGTTTCAGTTCGTCTGGAACCAGCCGAGGAGAAAATTTTTTGAAAGCATCAGTGACGTCAGTTTATTTCCGTTATATATTTTACTGAGCGTCGTAATCTTGCGGCAACAATTACTCGGCGGCGTCACCGCTGGTTTTGCCGAAGTTTGCCACTTTCAGTTTCTTGTTGGCAAAAATTTCGCGAGCGACTTTTTCATCAACGGATCCGTTGTCAATCAGTTGCAGCGACTCAAGTTTCGGCAAATCGACAAGGAGTTTAAGTTCTTTGTCAGTAATAGCAGACAAAGCGATTTTCAATTCCTTGAGGTTTTTCAGTTGCGCAATTGTTTTTAAGGATTCGTCAGTAAATTTTGGCAAATTGTTGATTTCCAGTACTTCCAATGTCCCGGCAAGATCGGCTAAGTTGGCGATTCCCTCGTCGGTGACAGCGGACAGCTCTATTAAATAAAGCCGTTTCAATTTTGGCAAATCTTTAAACAGTGCCAATCCTTCGTCAGTAAAATTATCAAGTCCGCGTAATGTTAATCGGTTGAGCGGTTTGCCTTTTAACTCAAGAAGTCCTTTGGAACCGATTCCACCACAACGGAAAAGTTGTAAACTGGCTAATTTTTCAAACTTGCTTAACGATTCTCCGGCCTTATCAGTTAAGTCGAAATCCTGCAAAAAGAGAGAATCAATATTTGTACATGCAGTAAGTTTTTCGACGCCGTCATCTGTAACGGCACCACTTCTGTGTTGGAATGTGCGGAGATTCGGCATCTTAGCAACTGAGTTCATACCGGTGTTTGCAATAACAGTACAGCCGCGAATGTCCAGCACTTTCAAGTTGGGAATTTTTCTAACTGACATCATGCCAGTTTCAGTGAGACCTGTGTAAATCAGATTCAAGCGTTCCAGTTTATCCATGTTCACGAACTTTCTTACTCCGGCGTCACCAAACTGCGGGGAGCGTTCCAGATTCAAATCGACAAGACTATTAAATCCTGCAATTGTTTCCGCCGAGTCGTTTGTGATCGGGCAATTACCAATTTTCAGCGTTTTCAATTTGCCGTGTTCCTGAAGTGGAGCAAGCGCAATTGTAAACTCATCGGTGAAATTCATTGTTTCATCATTTGAATTTCGGCAATCAGTGAAAGACAACTTTTCCAAGTCGGAAAGTTTCGCAATAAGTTTTACGTCGTCAATTGTCAAAGATGGAGTGTTGATACTGATTTCGGTCAACGCACCACTTGGAGTTAAAACGAAAGTATTTCGTTCTTCACCAAGCTCTTTTAATTTTGCAATTACGGCGTCAACATCCGCTTGTGCAGCGGTTGGCTTCGGCCCCTGCGGTTTAGCCGGCGCCGGTTTTTGTGCCGGAGCTGGCTTTTTCGCTGGTGTTGCTTTTTGTGTAGACGCTGCCTTTGGTGTCGGCTCGGCCTTTTTCGCAACTGCTGTTTTTTGCGTCGACTCTGTATTTTTTTCAGCAGCTGGTTTTTTCGCTGGTTCCTGTTTAGAAACCGGTTTAGCTTTTACATTTGTTTCTGCCGCTTTTTCAGCAGCGGTTTCATCAGATTTCGCTGATTCGTCATCACTTTCGTTAGTAGCCGCATCAGTTTTTTCAACACTATTTTTAGAATTTCTTGCTGCACGCGACTTGGCCTTCAGGTCAGTCTTATAATTGTCACAGCCAGAAAAACTGACGGCAAAGCAGAATATTATTACGGTAATGTAGAATCCAGCGAAATTTTTCATTATTATGTAAATGTTAAGGGCTATCTCACAACCGAACCGGGTGAGGAGCCAAGTTTCTGTTGATTTTGTTTATTAGGTACATTTGCAGGTTGTCTTGCGCCTGCTGGTACGTTATTCGCTGTCGGTTGGACGTTATTTTGTAGAGGTCCGGCAGAAATTGCCGACTGTTTTTCCGCCGAAGCTTCTGCTCCAGTGTCAACGGCTTTTTGTTGCAATTTCTGTATTTCAGCGAGGAATTGTTCCTGTTGCGTGGCAGCTTGCGTTTCTGCTTTTTGAATATCTTCGGCACTTTCGAAATTGATTACAATCGGGTCCATTCCGGCAAACGCTGTGAAAGCGGCACCGACAAGTCGCCAACCTTCTTCGGTTCTGCGAACAACCCAGACGAATTCGTCTTCGGTTTTGTTTCCAATCGTGTCGACGTCAAACATCGTGGTTTGGACTTGCGCCCCGTCGTTTCCAACGAAGTTTATCTGGTTAATTTTAAACTCCATTGTCGTGCTTGGATCAGGACTTGGAACTTTATCGCGTCCACAAACCTGCCGAGCGAGCGGAGACATCAGACTAAAAATTTTCTCGTCGTCTCCTTTTTTCGCAGCGTTTAGAAACTGGTCAATTAGAGTCGTGACTTATTTTTTCGCTTGTGTATTTTATTTTGAGTCTGCGTCCGATTTCTGTTGCTTTTCGCCTGAAGAACCATCAGCCGGGGCTTTACCGCTGTCAGGTTTTCCACAACCGACGATTGTTAACGTGCATAGTAACAGAATAAAAACAAAACCGACCTTTCGCATCCTTGCGTTCTCCAATATGGGTTGTTAAAATTGTCATTCATTGAGTTTCGGAACAACCGAACAATAGATTCTGGCAAATTTCTTGAAAAATGTCAAGAGCAGAAGTCGATTGTTCTAATTAGTGGGTGAAAATTTCCTTGCGTGATTGGGGGATTTACACCGTTTATTTTACGTTTTGAGCATGTGCAAGTTTACCCGCCAACTCACGTTGGCGGCTCGCTGGTTGATGTTGGCGGCTCGCTGTTTACATCCTGAATATATTCTCTATTTTGTCTTTTTTAACATTTCCATTACTACTTGGCGGAGCGGCAGCGTGCTTAATTCCAGTGCTTTTGCACTTGATTATGCGGGGAGTGCCGAAACGGATAGAATTTCCGCCGCTCAGGTTCCTTGTACGGACTAGAAAAGTCAACCAACGTAAGTTTCGACTCCGGCACCTGCTGCTTTTGCTGCTTAGAATCGGAGTATGTCTGCTGCTCGGCCTTGCCCTTGCCCGGCCAAGTTTCAAGCTGGAAAGCGGTTCCGGCGTCGGTGCGTCGCTGGTTAATCGACTCGGTTCGCAAGCCGGACCAATTGCTGCGGCAATTGTAATAGATAATTCGCCGAGAATGGAATACCAATTCGCAAACGAAACCCGACTGGAAGTCGCGAAAGATAACGCACGCTGGCTTCTTTCTCAGCTGCCGCAGCAAAGCCAAATTGCTGTGATTAGCGGTACCCGAATGAACGATTCGTTTCAAGTGGACACTTTTTCAGCTCTTGAACGGATCAACCTTTTAAGCGTAAACCCCGGCGGACGTGCTGTTGGTCAAAGTGTAAACGAAGCTATTCGGCTCCTGAAAACAAGCGATTTGGAAACCAAGGAAATTTACGTCTTTACCGATCTGACGCAAGCCAGTTGGCCGCAGGAAACTGCAAATTCCGTGCGTGCTCAGCTTGAAACGGCAAAAGAAGAAGCCCTTTCGGAAATTGGCGTTTACATCGTTGACGTCGGAGTTCAGGACCCAAGCGATTCCGGAATCGCAAAGCTGAACCTTTCGTCTCAAATCCTTTCAACGCAAAGTTCTCTTGAAATCGAAGCGGAAATAACGCACTTCGGCAAGTCGGACAGCCGGGTTCTTGAACTTATAACCAGTGCCGGTGAACTCCGTTCGCAGAAAATTGTCGAATTACCGGAAGGGCATTCCGTTCAGAGCTTGAATTTTCCGATTTCTAATCTTCCGATTGGAATTCATCAAGGACAGCTTCGCTTTACCACTTCGGATGCGTTGGCAGTTGACGACCAATATTATTTCACCGTTGATGTCCGTTCCGCCTGGAAAATCCTGATTGTTGCAAATACGCCGGTCGAACGTAACACGCTTTTTGTTCGTAAAGCACTTGATCCGAGCGGATTGAGTACCGCTTTTCAGACCGATACAGCGAGCTTTGCCGAGTTGGAATCTTTTCCCGACAAGAAATGGGACGAGTACCAAGCAATGATTTTACTTGATCCGAAACCGCTCACTGCTCAGATGTGGAAAAAATTGACCGATTACGCAACGAGTGGACGTGGAGTCGGGCTCTTTCTAGGTAGAAATGCGAATCCGATACGTGATTTCCAGACACGTCCGGCAATTGAACTTTTGGGAGCGAAACCGACGCTGCAAACACGGGCTGAAACTGCGTTTCATATTGCTCCCGAGGATTTGACATCACCAACGTTGTCGGAACTGCGGCAAATAGGTGACTTGAGCCTTTTGCCGTGGGAGACGCAGCCGATTTACCGGTATTGGGAACTAAGCGACCTTGCTGACACTGCGCACGTTGAACTCCGTTTTTCGAACAGACGTCCGGCAGTGGTGTCAAGACCAGTCGGTCAGGGAACCGTGTTGATAATGACAACGCCGGTGTCAGATTCGCCGAGCGGAATTATTGGCCGAACCGAATCGGGTGAAGATATACGTGTAGAACCGTGGAATCTGCTTCCTACAGGTGATAACTCTTGGCTTTTCATCGGGCTAATGGACGGAATTGCCAGAATACTTGTCGGAGCCGGCGACCAGTCGTTCAATTATTTGGCAGGTCAAACAGCAACAATCATGTTTCAGGAAGGCGTGACACCAACCAGTTGCTCGCTTATTTTGCCTGACGGAAGCAC
>JBOFQC010000554.1:0-3499 GCA_051660725.1 Thermoguttaceae bacterium | reverse complement strand
AGAATATGGCGAAAGCCCAGAAAGAAATCTCGGTAAGTGAATTCTTCGCAAAAAACAGACACCTGCTCGGATTTGATAATCCGCGTAAAGCACTTCTAACCTCGGTCAAGGAAGCCGTTGACAACTCACTCGACGCTTGTGAAGAAGCTGGAATTCTGCCGGAAATCTGGGTGCATATAGAATCAACCGGCAAAGACAGATACAAAGTCGGCGTGCAGGACAACGGGCCAGGAATCGTAAAGAAACAGATTCCGCTGATTTTCGGTAAACTCTTGTACGGCTCGAAGTTTCACCGAATGCGTATGAGCCGCGGCCAACAAGGAATCGGCATCTCCGCAGCCGGTATGTACGGTCTGATGACGACTGGCAAACCGATCAAAGTGATGTCAAAAATTTCGCCGCGTAAGCCGACGCATTACTACGTTATTCGAATCGACACGAAACAGAACCGGCCCGACATTTTGAACGGTGACGGTGAAGGGGTTGATATTCCGCCGAACGACGAAGGGCGGAAAATGATTGAACAGCAGGGAATCGAATGGGTAGAAGTCAGTCACGGAACCCGCGTAACAATTGAACTTGAAGCGAAATACACACGCGGCAGGGGAAGTGTTGACGAGTATCTTGAACAGACAGCTATTTCGAATCCGCATGTTACGATTCATTACACCGACCCGGACGGTGTCGAAAAAACTTACACGGCTGTTGTTACCGAGTTGCCTAAAGAACCGGTTGAGATCAAGCCGCACCCGTATGGTGTCGAGCTTGGTCGGCTTGCCCAAATGATGCAGGAAACGCCCGAAACGACTGTTTTGCGGTTCTTAACAGAGTCGTTTTCAAAAGTAAGCCCGGCAATTGCCAAGCAGATTTGTGAGGCGTCAAGTATCGGAGTCCGTGCGGTACCGGAAAAAATGACGCGATCAGACGTCGAAAAGATGTATCACGTTATTCAGGAGTCGAAAATTCCGGCCCCTTCAACGGATTGCATTTCGCCGATTGGAGAAGAACATATTTTACGCGGTTTGCATAAAGTGGTGCCAGGCGAATTTTTTGCCGCTGCGACCAGACCGCCGGCGGTGTATCGGGGAAATCCGTTCCAAATCGAAGTCGGTTTGACTTTCGGCGGCGGCCCCGCGATTCACAGAGTTACGAAAGACGCTCTTGAAGAAATGCTGCAAGAAAGCGACGCAAGAACGTTGCGACTGTTTTTAACGACGACTTTTGACGGTGTCGGACCTGACGGAGCGGACAAGATTATCAAAAACGCAAAGTTACGTCCGCGGGTTTCGCCCAAAAACATGTCACCAAAAGAACTTACGCATCTTCTCGAAGCGATGCAAACGCTCAACCTTAATGAAGGGCAAACAATGAGCGTGTACCGTTACGCCAACCGGGTGCCGCTACAATTTCAAGCGAGTGCGTGTTTGATTACGCAAACCGTGATGAGCATGAATTGGCGTTCTTACGGCTTGAATCAAACACGGAACCAGTTACCGCGCGGACCTGTCACGATTATGGTTCACTTGGCAAGCGTTTGGGTGCCATTCACTAGCGAATCGAAAGAAGCAATTGCTTCGTATCCTGAAATTCAAAAGGAGCTCCGTCTCGCGCTGCAAGCGGTTGGACGCAAACTCGGAATTTACCTGAACCGACGTGAACGTGTAAAACAGCAGGGTGAAAGACGCAGCATTTTCGTGCGTTATCTCGGCGAAGTTGCTTCCGCAATAAGCAAAATCAACGGCACGGATCGGGAAGCACTTTTCAACCAATTGGTTGAGTTGGCGAAAAACAAAACCTCAGAAGCCGACGTTGTGCTTGACGAAAACGGCAAACCAATAGATCAGGAAGAAATTGATCTGGGCGGCAATGTGTTAATTGTCGAAAACCCTGACATCACTCACGACCTCGGCCTCGTCGCAAACCGAATAAACGACGGGACATAACAAAATTAGAGTTTCTGGTGATACCGTACTGCAACACAGCCAAAAGCAAAATGTTTTTTGCAGTACGTGTGGAAATAGAATCGCAAAAAAGAGATGAATTATGAAACGTATCCTTATCATTGGTGCAACCTCAGGTATTGGCCGTTCACTGGCTGAGCGTTACGCAAAAGAAGGTTGTAAAGTTGGTGTCGCCGGCAGACGTGAAAATCTCCTGTCCGAGCTGCTTCAGGAATATCCCGAAAATTTTGTTTCAATACAATTGGATGTTACGGAGCTTGAAACGCTGGAACACAAACTTGATAATGCGGTGTCACTGCTTGGCGGTCTTGATCTGCTGATTGTTTCCAGCGGTACTGGTGAATTGAATTCCGAGCTCGATTTTAACGTGGAACTACCAACAATCCAGACAAATATTTTGGGTTTCACCAGCGTCGTTGATTGGGGGTACCGCTATTTCAGTAAGCAAAATGGCGGTCACTTGGTAGCAATTACTTCAATTGCGTCACTAATGGGTGAGGCTGCCGCACCTGCTTATAGTGCGTCTAAAGCCTACCAAGCCAACTACATGGACGCACTCCGAACACGTACTAAGAAAGAAGGACGCAACGTAATTGTCACGGAGATTCGACCCGGTTTGGTCGACACGGCAATGGCCAAAGGTGATGGATTGTTCTGGGTCATGCCGGTTGAAAAAGTAACGGGCGAGATTGTCAAAGCAATTAAAAAGCGTCGCCCATTATTGTATGTAACACGCAGGTGGAGATGTGTCGCCCTGATTTTACGTATGCTTTACCTGTTCCGTTAGTGCTTATTTGACTTCGTCTTGAAAAGGCGAGAGCTGAATTTTTGAAATCTTCAGCAAAAACTGGAATTCCTTAAAATAGTTTCGACAAGCGATTCAATTGGTACAGAATCGGTATCAAGTGTAATTTTTGCGGTTTCCCGATAAAAAGATTCACGGTCATTCAACAATTTTACGATTTCGTCACGTGGTGGCAGATTCGTTAAATTGGGTCTGCGGTCACCGGTTGTTGCGTCTCCGCTCATTCTTTTCAACACGGTATCAGGCGAAGCGCAAAGCCAAACGGTTAAACCATTTGAACGAAGAAGATCACGTGTTGTTTTCCGTAAAATCGCACCACCGCCAGTAGCTAATATGACACCGTTTGGGTAACCACCGGTTTCTTTGTCGAGTAGATCACGTATAACCGTTTCTTCCAAGTCGCGGAAAGCGGTTTCTCCGTCCTCGGCAAATACTTTTGATATTGTTTTGCCCGCTTTTTGTTCGATTACCACGTCACTGTCAACGCACGGCAAACCGAGCCGTTCCGAAAGCAGCCGGGAAAGTGTACTTTTGCCTGTTGCGCGGTAACCGATGAGAATTATGTTTTTTGAACCGGTTCTGTTATTATTCATTTTTCATCAGTGAGGCTGTTTTCCCACTTTGAGCGTATAAGTTCGAGAAGTTCAGGGGCGTCTTTTTTCAGTTCACCACGAACGAACGGAAAGAAATCGTTCACTCCGTAATACGCTTCCGTAAACTCTGCAAAGAATTC
>JBOFQC010000553.1:0-5164 GCA_051660725.1 Thermoguttaceae bacterium | reverse complement strand
TCAGATGCAAACGTCTAACGTCTAATGCCTAACGCCCAACGCCTTTAATAAATATATTCCAACCTTATCAAAATGTCAAATATAGCCAAACGGCTCAGCGAGATCGCGTCTGAAATGCCGGACAAAATCGCAATTGCCGAGCCGCTGCCTAAACGTAAACCGACAGAAAAACGCGAATATCAAACCATTACATTTGCCGAGCTGGATCGGGATAGCGACCGGATTGCCGCAGCACTGGTCGAAAGTGGCGTCAGGCCGGAAATGCGCATCGCTTTAATGGTGAAGCAGGGGATAAATTTCATTTCGTTAGTGTTCGGAATTTTCAAATCTGGTGCCACGCTTGTTCTTATTGATCCCGGTATGGGCTTGAAGCAGATGATTCGCTGCTTGGCCGAAGTGAATCTCGACGGTTTCGCGGCCATTTCAAAGGTGCAAGCGGTGCGGCTGTTTATGCCGTTTCAGTTTCCGAACGCAAAATATAATCTCACAGTTGGCAGACGCTGGTTCTGGGGCGGTCTCTCTTTGGACGAAATACGCAACGAAATTTATCCCGGCCCTACATGTTATGACAGGAGTCCTGACGACGCTGCGGCAATTATTTTCACGAGCGGAAGCACTGGTGTTGCTAAAGGTGTACTTTTTACACACGGGATGTTTCTAACCCAGGTTAACGAAATTCAAGAGCAGCTCGGGATACAAAAAGGTGATATCGACTTGGCCTGCTTTCCGTTTTTCGGTCTGTTCAACGCTGCAATGGGTGTCACTGCCGTGATACCGGATATGGATTCGTCAAAGCCGGGAAGTGTTGACCCGAATAACATTATCGAAGCGGTAAACGATTGGAAAGCGAACCAGTCTTTCGGTTCGCCTGCTCTTTGGAATCGAGTGATTGATCACTGCGAAAAAACCGGTCAACGGTTTGAAACGCTAACCAGAGTGGTGTCAGCTGGTGCCCCAATACGTGCATCAATGCTTGCCCGTTTGAAAAAATGCCTACCTGATGACGCCGTTATTTTCACACCATACGGAGCAACTGAAGCGCTCCCGGTTGCGATGATTTCCGCAGATGAAATTCTGTCAGAAACAGCAAAAGAAACTGAAAAAGGAGCAGGCATTTGTGTCGGGAAAAAGTTCGGAACAATTGAATGGAAAGTAATTGGTATCACCGACGCACCAATAATCCGACTTGATGACGCCGACGAGTGTATTGCTGGTGATATCGGCGAATTAATCGTTACCGGGCCACAAGTTACGACGAAATATGTTACTCGGACAGAAGCCAATGATTATGCGAAAATACTTGACTCGACTGGCCGTACTTGGCACCGTATGGGTGACGTAGGTTATTTGGATGCGCAGGACAGGTTCTGGTTTTGTGGCCGGAAGGCACACCGTGTTGACACCGCTGACGGACCGCTTTTTTCAATTCCGTGCGAATCAATTTTTAACTGCCACGAAAAAGTTGCCCGTTCCGCTTTGGTTGGTGTCAATGAAGAACCAGTGATTTTTATTGAGCTTATTCCGTCGGCGAAAAACATGAAAACTTCTGAACGTATGCAAATGGTTTCGCAATTGCAGGAAATGGCTCGAGCTAACCCGATTACGAAGCAGATCAATCAGTTTTTGTTCTACGACTCTTTTCCTGTTGATGTAAGACACAATGCAAAAATTAACAGGGAAAAATTGGCTGAAATTGCAAAGAGTGTTTTTAACTGACGCTTTCAAAAATTTGACTCTCGACTTTACATGACGTAGCGAAAAGAAGTCGTGAAAGTCGATTAGCATGCGTGGTATCGTTTAACAAACCAGCTCAAATTCTTCTTGACAGTCAAAAAACAACAATGTACTCAAAGCATATTGTTTTATTATTTTTGTTTGCATTGTCTTCGCAAAATCTTTTTGCGTCAGAACTTGCGCATTATGTAAATCAAGGGGTCGACTTTTACCAAAAAGGCGATTACGACTCTGCAATTGCAGCATTCGATAAGGCAGAAAAAATTTCTCCCAAAGATGATGCCGTCATTTTCAATCAGGCATGTGCTCTAATGGCCGCCAAAAAAACAACACAGGCGGTTGAAAAATTTCGTAAAACAGCTTTCTCCGAAGATAAGTCGTTGGTTTGTGATTCACTAATTAATCTTGGCATTATTCATATTGACACCGCAACTGCGCTTTTAACTGAAGAAACAGGTGACACCCCAATTGCTTCTCGAGCAAAAATAATTGCCGAGCTGAGCAAGGCCGCTAAAGAATTTGCCGACTGCTTATATGTTGATTCACAAAATAACACGGCTCGCGAAAACCTTGAAATGGTAAGGACTTGGAAAACTCAGCTTGAGGAAATTTGGTCAAAAAATGAAAGGGAAAAAATTATTGAGGATAGCTCGTTGTTGGAATACGTTAAGGTTTTGGAAAACGAACAGCGATTAGTTAAACAGTATCTTTTAGAAATAAAACAGTTGCCAGAATCGCAACGAAAATTCCAAAGGATGTTTGAACTTGGGAAAAAACAAGCGCAAGTTGCCAGTGAAGAAAAAGCGGTACTAGCTAATAAAATAAATTCTCTTGACGCCGCGGAACTTTTTCCGTACACAGCAAATGCAAATGAGACAATTTCCGATCAGGAAGTTTCGGAAAAAAGGAATCAACTGAAAGAGTTTGCAGATAAAATAGTTACCAATTCAACTAAAGCTGCAGAAGATTTCCGCACTGTAAAAACGCCGGAATTCCAAATAGCAATTGAAGATGCAGTTGAGTCACTTGATTCGCTCCGAACTGAACTGACCGATTATGAAACGCTTGTGAAACTTGCTGCTGAAATGCAAGATACGTTAACTTACGAACTGCAACGTGAAAGTAGAAATCATGATAATTTACTTTGGGACCAAAAATTTGTTTTACGTTGGGTGCCCAAAATTATTGAAAAAGCTAATCTTTTGGAAGCACTGGAACAACAACGCAAGCTCTCTGAAAGCAATTCAAAACAACCTGACAATGTTGCGGATGACACCAATAATCACAACGAAAATGTTGATGACAACTTTAACGACTCTAAAATATTATTAAATTCTGAAGGATTACTTGACGCCGAGAATTTAATTGATGCATTTGAAAAATCTGATACCGAATTGTTACACGAATCGATGCAACTTGCTATTACGCTGGGTCCGGAAGTCGAATCGTTGCTTAATAAGGCTGTTAAATGTATTCAAGAAGAAAAAATAGAATCCGCCCAGGATTATCAAGTTCAAGCTAGAGACTTTTTACGTAGAATTGTCGAGCCTTTGGAAACAAAAAAAGAACAATCTCCAAAGCAAAGTAATGACACCAACAAGCAAAATTCTGACACCGAGTCGAATGATGACAACAAGTCTGATTCTGAACAGAATCAGGATAATTCTCGAAACGAGAATAATGAGCCAAATTTGAATGATGATTTTAATGACGGTTCAAAGAATAACAGAAACAACAAAAAGAACACTTCGCAAGGAAACGAGCAAGGAGAGAATTCAGACATAAACGACGAAGACAATAACGAACCGGATGAAATTTTAAATCAGCGTAATGGTGGTATCAACGATGATCTGGACACAACACCAGAAAAACAAAACAAGAATGAAAAACCTGTAAATACTAAGAGTTCAAATGACGAAATAACCGACGAAACTGCTGATGGTGGCGAATTGATGCCGGATGATGACAACCAAAACGAAGGTGATATGTCAGAATTTGAAGCGGCATTATTGCAGGAAAAACAAAAGACCGACAAGGAAAATGCCGAAACAATTATTAGAGCGGTAAAACGCCGCAAACAAGAAGCAGAGAAAATCAGAACTCAGTTGCGCAGAATGACGTTACCGAATCAAAGAGAACTAAAAGATTGGTAACCTGCGTTCTAAAGTTTTTGTTGGAGGCAAATCTTTTCCCACTTGAAATTTGCCCGATACACAGTAAGATACAAGGCTGATTTCGAAGTCAGCGAAACAGTAAGCAGTATGCCGCCAATTACCGGAATATCCGGTAATTCTTGAAATATCCAAACAAAAAATCCATTATCTCTGATCATTTTTAGATGGAACGCACACCGTATCAAGAAAAAATAATTAAACGATACTATGATAATCGTGATGACTTAATGATCCAAAAGCTTAGCGAAATGGTAACGGATTTGTACCTTGCTGAGGGAAAGAAGCGTGATCAGCTTTGGAAACGGATTGTGACGGCGTTGGAGAATCTGAAGGTTCCGGCTGCAAGGATTGAGTTCATCGTGAACTCCGACAACCCGGCACTGTTGGCAAAATTTCTGAACGAAAAAGAATGGTAAGTGTGAGTCACGACTTGTGGTTCATTTTGCCTGAAATGTTTTCACATCTGATTGATCGGTTTGATTGCCGATTTTTATTTATATCGCAATGAAAATTCGGACATGTACAATCAATCATGCCAAGCGAAGTATAAATATCCAACACCGACACGGTTTCAATGTTATCCGGTAATAAGTATGTCTCTCAATCCTGCACAAGCCGCCGCTGTTGAAACGCTTAAAGGCCCGCTTTTGGTCCTGGCTGGTGCAGGCACCGGAAAAACACGCGTCGTCACATTCCGAGTAGCCAGACTTATTCGTAGCGGTGTCAAACCGAATAGAATTCTTGCCGTAACATTTACCAACAAAGCGGCTAAAGAGATGCAAAGCCGTATTACCGAACAACTTGCGTTGACAAAAAAGCAAGGAGCTGGCGGTGTCAAATCAAATAACGCAGGAGGTAAACCTGAGATTTCTACTTTTCACTCGTTGTGTGTGAGGATATTGCGGCGTCACATTCACAACTTGGGTTATCCGAACCAATTCGCAATTTATGACCGAGGTGATCAAGAGTCAATTGCACGTGAAGTACTACGTGAAATCCGGGTTTCTGACGCCGCACTGAAACCCGGCGATTTGCTTTGGAGTATCAGTAAATGGAAATGTGCCGCCATTCGTCCCGACCAAGCGGCTGGTGACGCATGGAGTGCGAAAGATCATTTGGCATCACTCGCTTATGTGCGGTATCAAAACCGTTTGAAATCTCTCGGTGCCGTTGATTTCGACGACATTCTTTTGTGTACCGAGGATTTGTTTGCCGGTTTCCCGGACGTTTTGCAGGCTGAAGCGAACCGATTCGAT
>JBOFQC010000552.1:0-3613 GCA_051660725.1 Thermoguttaceae bacterium | reverse complement strand
TTTGGTTGTAAGAGTTACATTTCGTCGTAATCCAGTAAGGCGTCCGAAAATATCAGCTGGTACTATAAACCCGATTGCTCCAAAATATGATAACACCAGAATCGTGATATTTATTGTGAAATTATCACGAAACGGCTCAAGTCCATCAACAAACAAACTGAAACCAGCGGTGGCAAATGCTGAGACTGAATGAAACGCAGCCTGCCATAACGGGTTATCAACGTTGAATTTATCGAATTCATACCAAAGCACAATGGTGCCAATCGACTCTATTATAAAAGAATAAATAATCACCGACATTGTAAAGTGTCTGATTGCAAATCCTTCAGGTAAAGTGAATTCAGCGCCGAGAATTTTTTTTCTGGTTGGTGACAAACGGTCACCCCGTGCGAGGATCAGGAACGACGTAAATGTCATATACCCAATGGCACCAAGCTGCATCAGAACGAGTAACACAAGGTTACCCCAAAATGTATAAATATCCCCGACAGCCCCCACCGTTAGACCTGTGGTTGACATTGCGGAAACAACGTTGAACAGGTTGTCAACGAAATCTACATGTTTTAACTGCGAAAACGGAAGCGATATAACTATCGTGCCTGCAATTACATAAGTGAAAAATCCAAGAGATAAAAGTTGAAACGGTGTTAACAGAATCAACTTTGACCGTACTCTTCCCTTGAGTACGGCAATTTTTTTCAAAAAGCTCATATACCAGATTGGCAAGCCCGAACGGTCTGATTGCGGTTCTCACGCAACTTGAAGTTATCATTGTCTGGACCACACTTCCGTTCGTAATAAGTGCGACCGATTTGGGGATTCTATATCTCCTTACATATTTTGCAATTGGGAGTGGCAGGATATTTTTATCCTTAAGATAATTCCAATTATTGAGTTACAAAATACAGATATGTTTATCCTTCACAATCAATATACCCGCCAATAATATACCCGACCCCGAAACATGCAAAGCGGTGTCATCAATCGTCAATTTTCATCAAGAAAATCTTGCGTTGTTTTGATTTCGGCGTAGAAATAACTCAATGCAGCGAGAAAAGCGGCTTGAACGTCGGCGGCGGCAACGGTGTTTCCTTGAAATTCCAGATCACGGGTCGCGCAGGCGTCACCGATCACAATAAAATTCACACCCAAATCTTTGCCGGCACGAACCGTCGCGTCGACGCACATGTGCGTCATCATTCCGCAAAGAACGACCGTTTTGGCTTCGGCATGCCATAGGTAATCAAGCAATCCGGTACCACGAAAGCTATTCGGATAATGTTTTTCGACGACCATTTCACCCTCAATCGGTTTAACGTTTTCGTGAATCTTCGCACCCGGTGAATGTGGCCTGAAAAACGTCGCTTGCGGGTCGACCGCAATATGCTGTATGTGAAAAACGGGTAACCCTTTTTCACGAAACCGTTCCAGTATCCGTTTGGCATTTTCACTTGCTTCACGACTTCCAGCAAGTGGAAATGAGCCACCATCAAAATAATCGTTTTGAATATCGACGAGTAAAAGAGCCTGTTTTGTGTTCATGAGTAGTGCTGGTCAAATTTTATAACATTTTACAGTATATTTATCAAAAAAACAATAAATGTGATTTTACCATTCGTCATTCGTGACGTCAATTGTTTTCACAGCACATCCTTTCCAATGTTCCCGGTACGGATTCGGTCGCCGCTACGCGGCTTTTTAAGTGCGGGACGCTAAAAACCTGGGGGTTGGTAGCTTTGCGCTTTGCACTCAGGGCTTTTACAATCAATACGCTCATTTAGAGCAAAAAACAGGCTCGAATTTTGACAAAATTATTTTACTGCACCCAACGGAACTTACGAAACATTGCGCCCCATTTGCAATCATTTGTTTTCTGGGTTATAATTTCGGTTCTGTTTTAAGACTCTCGTTTCTGTTTCCTATGTTTCTTTTTATTTTTTCGTAAATCGAGATGCTAGACAATTCAAATTCATCTGAGACACAACCACGTGACAAAACGCAGTTTGCGAATTCTTCGGAGATTACACTTTCTGCGCACGATTCGTCTTCGTCATTAGATGCAGCGACGACAACAATGGTAACCTCAGGATTCGATAATATCGCAAGCGAATGTCTAAAAAAGCTGGGAACTGAGTCCGATGAATCTGATTTCGTACAAGCTGATTTGGAGAAATTGGCGCATATCAGACATGAGCATTCTGAAAAACAGGACGAAAGTGGCGCAATCCCTTCCGACAGTGCCATTTTATCAGAAAGCGCGGTTTTAAACGAAACTTCAAATTCGGATGCCGGACAACTTCAAGGCACACATGCGGAGCGAATTTTAAAGGCAGACCCTTTTTATCGCATGTCGCGAGCCAAAAGAAATAACAATAATGCCAATACTGAAGTAAATAAAGGGTATGTGTACGGGATTCACCGTATTGTCAGGCCGCACGTCAAAGGCGGTATGGGGCAAGTTTACATCGCTTATGATCAGTTTTTAAAAAGAGAGGTCGCTCTCAAAGAACTGTTTCGAGACTCGACGCAAGATGAAACAATTGTACATAGATTCATTGTCGAAGCGGAAATAACAGCGCAGTTGGAACATCCGGGCATTGTTCCTATCCATTCGCTTGGCCTGGACATAAATGGTAACCCTTACTACACCATGAAATTGATTCATGGGAAAACGCTACAGGAAGCGATAAAACAGTATTTCCGAAATCCGTCAGAGTCGGAACTCAAACGGTTGGTCAGACGATTTGTGTCTGTTTGCCAAACAATGGCTTACGTTCACAAACGAGGTGTGATTCACCGTGACTTAAAACCGGCGAATATTATGTTAAGCGAACAAGGTGAATCGCTTATCATGGATTGGGGAATTGCCAAGACATTCAGTTTGGAACGTGAAACCGGAGTTTCGCTTTCGCCCGGAACTGATGCACCGTCAGGTTCGAGTCCCGGTACAGCTGCACCGAACCTCACAATTGTCGGAACCGTTGTCGGCACTCCTGCGTATATGTCGCCGGAACAGGCCTCTCCGGATTCCAGTGAAGTTGGGCCTCTTTCCGATATTTTCAGTTTGGGAGCTATTCTTTTCTACATGTTGACCGGTAGGAATGCGTACACTGGAAAATCATCTCAAGAAATTTTAACAAAAGTGATAACAGCGGCTCCGCCGAAGCCGTCCGATGTGGCTAAAAACATTCCGCCCGGCCTCGAAGCGATATGTCTTAAAGCAATGGCGCGTCAGCAACAAAACCGTTACCAATCGGCAAGTGAACTCGTTGCCGACCTGTGTAATTGGCTTGACGGTGAACCGATCAGTGCGATGAAAGAATCGTTATCGGAGCGAACATGGCGTTTTATTAGAAAACATCAACAAATTTCGCTGGGTTTGTTTCTCGTAATTTTTCTTGTTTTTGCGGCAATTGCAGTTAGCCTTCTGGTCGTTGACCGAAACATCGTTCGGGAAAGAATATCCAAGGAGAATGCTGAAATTGTAGCAACTCATATTACAGAATATGAAAAGCAGATTGAAAGCACACGTGACTTGGCTAGAGAAGCGAGACTAAAAAGCGACGAGTATAAAGATGAACTGGATAAAACGACAAATGAGATGCTCCAGACA
>JBOFQC010000551.1:0-2180 GCA_051660725.1 Thermoguttaceae bacterium | reverse complement strand
TATAAGGTGAATAGGTTATAAGGTTATACGTAAACAGGTATAATTACCCATTACTTATTTACCTGCTCACCTGCTCACCCGTTCACCCATCTCCTGTTCCCTATCACCTCAATTCTGCCGTGAACGGTACGCCCCATTTTTTTACTTGTACTTTCACCACCCATAACCATGCCGAAAAAAATTATACTTGATGTCGATCCCGGTTTCGTGGACGCAATGGTCGTTTCTGCTGCACTTTTCGATCCTGAAGTTGAAGTCATGGCAATAACTTCAGTCGGCGGAAATATCGCGTCAAACATCGCCGCGAGAAATTTACAAGCAATTGTCGAGTTTCTCGACCCGCCGAAATTGCCACGAATCGGTGTCGGTACCGAATCCGATACCGGTCTGCCAGTCGACGCCCGACATGTACACGGAATTGACGGATTGTGCGGCGCAACGCTTCCCGTTGCCGAACTCAGAAGCCAACACTTGGCCGAAAAAGTTATATGCGATGTGGTTCGAAGTAATCCCGAACAAGTTTCGATTATTTGTTTGGGCCCACTTACTAATATCGCAAGAGCTTTTTTACGTGATCCCGAATTGCCTCCGTTGATAAACTGCCTTTATATCCAAGGTGGTACTTTTGAAGGGCCCGGAAATATAACGCCCGCTGCCGAATTCAACATTTTCTGTGATCCGGTCGCTGCAAAAAATGTCATCCATTCCCGATGTACAAAAGTTATGATTCCGCTTGACATCACAAACCCGATAATGTTTACGCTCGACATGATGGACAAGCTGCCGCCTGAAGAAACGAAGCTCGGTTCTTTTTTACGCTCAATTTTGCTACCCGGTTTTCGCGCATACAGACAGGTTTACGGACTTGAAGGAATCCACATTCACGATTTTCTGGCTTACGTCATTGCAACTGCAACTGCACCAAACCTTTGCACCATGAAGAAAATGGCGTGCGAAATAGAACTGGAAGGGACCGTTTGCCGTGGTGCTACGGTTTTTGATCGTAGACATTTGCCACAGTGGCGAAATAATATCGAAGTAGTAGACAGCCTTGACCGTGATGCCGCACTTGGAAAAGTTATCGCGGGACTAAATTACGCTGCCAGAATAATTGAAGAAGACCTATTATCCTGACAGTTTTATGTTCCGAAGAAGCACACCTTAATGTCTGAACGGCAAGTTCCCGCCTTGCCGTGCTACGGTAATGCGTTAATTTCTTGTTATGCTTTTTTGGTAATCGCTCAGCTTGCGTGGGACCAGAATTATTGTCGGCTGTGCGTCAAACGGTATTCCGCCGAGCGTACGAGGTTCAAACCTGCCATTAAAGTTTCCTTTGAAAGTGTCCATGATTTTCTGGATTTCAGGGAGAATAGCTACCGTTTGGTCGGGGTTTAAAGTCCCGTAAGTATTGTACGAACCAACCGTAACCATACTCGAATAGCGGTCATGGAATTCGTAAGCTTCGTAACCTTTCAGCCTCAAAGCCTGACAGAGTTTCGCGGCATTAACACCGGCTTGTTCTAGTTCGGATTCGCCGAAACTTTCTTTGCCTGTTAATATGTTTTTAACCTTGTCTTGCGCAATTTCTGTTCTACCAGTAAAAGTTGCAACTTGGATTGTGTATTTACTGGGACAGTTTAACAAACTGTATTTACTGTCACTGTTCAGCTTTTCAACAAACGCATCAACGTACCCTTTTTTGCCAAAAAAGTCAGAAGGCAGGAGCGGATTTGTCGTGCCGAAAGCGTTTGCCAACGGACGGGCCATTACCCCTTTTAAGCAGTCAGGTTCAAGTGATTTAAGGAATTTCAGATTCTTTTCGTAGTTAAGGTCATCCATTGACAGATAATTACCTACCAAGACGGCACATTCTTCAGCAGATGTTTTGAGGTACTTCTCATTCTTAAAACGGTTTCGTTCAGACGGTCTGGCACCAGCCTCAAGGTCGAAAACAAAATTTTTCGAACAGATAAAAGAGTTCAAATTATGTTTTTTACGTAATTCTAAAGCTAATTTACTTGCTTTTTCTTCTGCGCCAGGCCCCGAAAAACTTTTTACGAAAATCATATACGGGCCGTCTTTTTCGGTCAAAACGTATTTTTTTTGCGGGTCGGCTTCGACTTTTTTTCCACCAAACTTAATACTTGCGGCGTTTAAGTTCGCACTTAACCCTAAAAAAC
>JBOFQC010000550.1:0-6385 GCA_051660725.1 Thermoguttaceae bacterium | reverse complement strand
CGGACTCGTTCCCTGGATTGTTGCAGGCGGAAAATCTGGCGGCGACTGTCACGATCACGGAACCGGCCCTCTCCGCACCGAAGAACCTGTGATTATTGACGTGTACCCGATGTCGCCGAGTCGGTACTGGGGAGACTGTACCCGCACAGTTGTAAATGGTGCCATTTCCGATGACTTGCGAAAAATGCACGCAGCTGTTCTTGACGCCAGAAAATCAGCAATTGATTACGCAAGAGCTGGTGTCACGGCTGAATCCGTTCACGAACAAACAATTGCAGCAGTCAAGCGTCACGGATACGAGTACGGACTACCAAAAGAGGGCGACTCGTCCGACTATACTGCGTTGACACACGGTACCGGTCACGGAATCGGACTCTGCGTTCATGAACCAATATTGCTGGATTTCGGTGGACCGGAACTCCTTGTTGGTGAAACGGTTACAGTCGAACCGGGCTTGTACCGCAAATCTCTCGGCGGTGTCAGAGTTGAAGATGTTGTATTGATTAAGGAGAATGGTTGCGAAAGTTTTGGCACACTTTATGACGGCCTTGATTGGAAAGTATGATGGTGTCTGATTGTGAAAAAACACAGTGACTCCGGTTCGGCAATGCAGAAATTTCCTTTATTACCAAGCGTTGCTGCATGCGGCTTGGTTTTGTATCTGGTTTGGTTCTTCTTGACACCATTTAAACCATTTGCGTCTTTTTTTCCACAGACTCCGAGCCGTTTTTCACTTGTTGGTTTCTTGATTGACCCGGCACTGATTTTTATTTCGTGGTTTGGCCAACATCCGCAATTCGCTTTGTTTGACAGGGTGCCAATTTATCTTTGCGTATCTTTGTGTTTGGTTGCCGCTTTTGGAATTGGAAAGCCGGCTTTGACGCTTTTACGCTTCTACACAAAATTGACACCTCTTGAGCGAATCCTGTTTTCAACGGTGACAGGATTAAGTATTGTTTCCAACCTGCTGCTGATTATAAGTCTGCTCGGGTTTGGCAATAATGTGGTTATGGCGAGAATTTTCACCGTTATTCTTGTAGCTTGCGGGTTGTATACTCTTACCACATCACTGCTTGCAAAAAACTCGTCCGCGCCAAGTCAAGGCGTTTCTGAATCAAACAACAAAGCAGCTGTTTCAGCAAAAAAAAGCTCGCGGATATTTTCTGGAACTGCATTGTATACAAATGCATACTTGGCTGTTATTATAATCTCGACATTTTACGTTTTATGCGGCTCGCTCCCTTCAGTTGAATACGATGTGATTTCATATCACTTGCCCGGCGTCAAAGAAACATTTGAAACCGGTTATTTCGGTTTTCGAGCAGAAAACGTATACACCAACATGCCGTTTGGTGCCGAAATGTTTTATCTCTGGGGGATGCTTATTTGCGACAACTCTTGGCAAGGGGCTCTGGTCGGAAAAACAATTATTGCAATTACAGCAATTTTGACCGGGCTCGGTATACTCTGCTTTTGTGACCGGTTTTTCGCCGGGGTGTCAAAAGTAACACCTTTCGGACTGATTGGCTTGATTGTTTATCTGAGCAACCCGTGGATTTTTTACGTCTCAGTTACCGGGCTGATAGACGGAGTGGTGGCAATGTATTTACTGTATTCTGTTTATGCTTTGCTTTTGTGTTCTTGCCCGTGTGACACCGAACATGCAAATCCTGAAAGCAGCGGTCCATCAACAACGCAAGAAAAACGCAGAAATAAACGGCAAACTCTGGTAGTCGGCTTTTTGGCGGGAAGTGCAGCGGCGTGTAAATATCCGGCAGTTTTGTTCGTGGTGGTGCCAATTGGAATTTGGCTTCTTTGGAATTGCTGGCTCCGAACGACAAGTACAAATTCAACTCGGAGTGAATTATCAAATATTGCGAGTAAGTTTCCAGCTGGTTCATTTCGCGTGATGTTACAACACGCTTGTGTTTTTATTTGCGGTGTCACGCTGGCTTGCGGAGTTTGGTACGCGAAAAATGCAGTAAACACCGGCAACCCGGTTTATCCGCTACTTTACACTGTTTTCGGTGACGCCACTAACACGTGGACGCCGGATAAAAACGCACAGTGGAACCGTGTGCATTCTCCAAAAAACTTTGCCGTGGAATCTGCGGTGTCAAGTGCTTACGAATTCGTTGTTGGAAACGAATACCAATCCCCGATTCTGGTACCATTCGCCATGATTGGTACGTTTGTGGTGTTGGGCACATCACGTTTTCGAGACAAGCGAAACAACAATTTGTTTGGGCATTTTGTTTTCTGGATTGTGTTTCAACTCGTGCTGTACATTTCGTTTGCGCTCGTGTGTTGGTGGATGTTGACGCACCGAATTGACAGATTCTGGATACCAATTGTACCACTCATGACACTGCTTGCGGTTTTCGTCTGTGCAATTGACACCGTGTGGTTTAGGCGTATGATTTACATTGCTTGCGGCATTGCGGTTATGTACTTCCTTGTTGTCGCTTCAGTTCCGACACCTGGCAAATACGCCCGATTGTTTTTGCCGCTTAGTTTGACGAAAACTGACCCGGTCCGTGTAATGCCGTACACGAGATATTTTAACGAGCATAAACCGGAAGGTGTGTTGCTTTTGATCGGTGAGGCTAAAGCGTTTGATTTTGAGGTGCCGGTCAGGTTTTCCACTTGTTTTGACACCTCGTTATTTGAAAAAATTGTAAAGCCGGACACTGGTGTCACTCTCACTGAAGCGGAGATACTCAAGCGGTTCGAAGAAAACGGTGTCTCCGACATTTTAGTGGATTGGAGCGAAATCGGACGGTTTCGGAGTCCCGGTAATTACGGATTCTCGAAATTTATTACGCCCGATTTGTTCTCAGAACTAGAGAAACGTGGCGTGCTGGCACCAAACCATGTGGATGTCGACGACCCAAACGGTGTTCAACGTGGTATCCAATTGTTTAGGGTAAACCGAAGTAATCTGTCTGACGAATTTAAGCCGCCCAAAAAATAATAAACTAATTCAGTATATAACATACGACACGCGAACGATCTCTTGTCGGGTCCCCTTTGGTTTTGAGGGTTTTCCGCTAATATTGAGTGGAGAAAGTAAAAAAATTATTCTTTTTAAATAAAAATTAAGGATTCGTAATAAAAATGATTCTCGAAGTATTTGACAACCAGTTTCCACAGCGTGATTACGTGATTGAAATTGTATGCCCGGAGTTTACTTCCGTTTGTCCGAAAACTGGCCAGCCGGATTACGGAACGCTTACGTTTCAGTATGTGCCAGACCTGAAATGTGTTGAGTTGAAAAGCCTGAAAATGTATCTGCAGCAGTTCAGAAACGAAGGGATTTTTTACGAAAACATCACGAATCGGATTCTTGACGATTTGGTTGCTGCTCTTGACCCAAGGAAGTTGAAGTTGACCGCCGCGTTTACCCCACGAGGCGGCATTTCGACAACTGTTGTAGTCGAACACGTCAAAAACCAGTAGTTCAGATTTTTCTTTATGCGTAATATACCTGAGACCGGTATGGGCGGGAACCAGTGAATCTATAATAAATAAAATTATGAATCCGAAGCACCGCGAAATGTTTGACAAGCAAGTCGATTATGTAATGAAACGCTTGCCAAAGCAAATACACGCTGTTCTTGAGCGTATTCCGCTGTTCGTGGAAGATTATCCGTCACAAAAGATGATGGATGATATGAAAATCAAACGACGTGACGGACTCTGCGGTTGTTTTGTCGGCAAAACAATTTCACACTTGTACGACGAATCAATTGTTTATCCCGGGTTCGTTGCCGTATTTCGTGCGGCTTTGATTTCAATGTGTCGTGATGAAAACGGCAAAGTAGACGTAAAACAGCTTCGTGAACAGATTCGGATCACAATTTTACACGAGATTGCGCACTATCACGACATTGACGAAGAAGAGCTGCAAAAGCTCGGTTACGGCTGATTTTACATTAATACGCCGTCAAATGTGAATTAGTCAAATTTGTTTAGCCGCTGATCTTCGATCAGCGTTTCTTAACTGCTTACCACACAATTTGCGAATGGGATTTGGCAATAATGGTGACCCCTTTTTCCGTAATTGTGAAACCGCGAGCAGCGTCTTTTGCGTGGTCGTATCCAATTTCGACATTTGGCGGCACTTCGATTCTTTTGTCAATTATTGCACGTTTGATTTTCGAGTGGCGACCAACTTTAACGCCGGCAAAAAGTAACGAATCCTCAACGGAAGCGAAACTGTTTACTCGAACACCGTGCCCCAAAATGGAACGATTCACCGACCCGCCGGAAATAATCGAACCGGTACAAACCAAGCTGTCTTTCGCGTGTCCGAATCGGTACGCTTCCGCAAACACAAACTTCGGCGGCGGATAATTCGGCTGATACGTAAGAATCGGCCACTCATCGTCGTACAGGTTCAAAAGTGGGTCGACACTTACCAAATCCATATTCGCTTCGTAATAGGCGTCGAGAGTACCGACATCCCGCCAGTACGCTTCGGTTTTGCGGTTTTCATCCATGAACTGGAAAGAAAAGACCCGTTTCGAGTCGATTACAGACGGAATGATATTTGTGCCGAAATCGTGTTGGCTGTCCCGACAAGCCGCATCTCGAATCAGCTCGTCGTACATGAACTGTGCCGAAAAAACGTATATCCCCATTGATGCCAAGCATTTAGTCGGATCACCCGGCAACGGTTTCGGATTCTCCGGCTTCTCTTCGAAACTGAGAATTTCGTTCTGCGAATTGATTTCCAGGACGCCGAACTGGCCTTTCGCTTGTTCAATCGGAACTTTCAATGAACCAACAGTAACATCCGCTTTATTTTCGATATGAAAATCGACCATTCGCTCGTAATTCATTTTATAAATGTGATCACCAGCAAGAACAAGAACGTATTCCGGTCTTTCTTTTTCTATTGGAAAGATATTTTGGTAAACAGCGTCTGCAGTTCCGAGGTACCAACTTTCGTCAATGCGGTGTTGCGGAGGAACAACGTCAGCAAATTCAGCTTTTTCGCGGCAAAAGTACCGTTCCCAACCTCTTAGCAAGTGCCGATCCAAGCTCATTGACTTGTATTGCGTAAGCAAAAACATTTTGCGTATACCGCTGTTAAAGCAATTCGAGAGCGTGAAATCAATAATTCTGTATCCGCCTCCGAACGGCACTGCCGGCTTTGCTCTATCTCGGGTGAGTGGATCCAAGCGTGCTCCTTTACCACCAGCCAATATTATTGCAACCACATTATTTCGCATGAATTTTTGCCTCCGTTATTTGTTTGTACGCTGCCCCCAAAACAAACCTACCCCTCTGGTTTTACTACACACCCCGACAACTTGCACAATTAGGATTATCGACATAATCGGTTTGTTTGTCAAGACTGGTGTCAATTTCATTGGTTTTGTAGGGTGCAGCAAGATATTTTGCGCAAACAGCAAGCCTGTTTTTTTTATTGCATTTTAAATTGGTGTAGACGAGAAATATAACAGCCGGAATTAAGCGTAGCGTAATGATGGTCAGACGGAAAAAACGTCGCAATATTGACCGTCTATGCGGCGGCGTACCGCTCATTTTCGGCTGTCATAAAACGAACAATGAATTGCTTTTACGAAACCATGTGCTTAACCTTCCGGTTTATCCAAATTTACTATTGAATTTTACTGCACCCGGTTTTTTTACAGAATCATGAAATAAGCATACTCAAAATTCTCCGAAACTGGAGCGACTTTCGTGACAAGTCGTCTTACCCGCCAACTGACGTTGGCGGCTCGCTTAGAAACGAAACAAATTACTGAAAAAGATATATAAAATTTATCGTTTTTCTGTTTTTTTAAGCTATAATAATAGATATATACTGTAAATTGGCCCGAAGTATTTTTTCTGCTTTTGTTTACCAAATAGGAGCCGCAAATGTCAACTGCGTCACGCGAAGAACGGATTGTTTCATATAACAGTGCCCGTGACAGAATCGAGGAACTGATACATATCGGTCATGACCGCGAAGCGCTCGAAGTAGTTGAAAAATTTTCTACAGAAGCAAATAATTCAGGCGACGAAGATTTCCGATCCTATTTCGAATCGCAAAAAATTCGGATCACTGCTCCCGACCCGGCTCAGCAATTCGAACTGTTAGACAGCGGTATTCAATGGGCATACAAGCAAAATCATTCCGCTGATAAATGTTTTTACCTGGAAATCGGACGCCTTTATCTGGACAATGGAGACACGAATTCCGCCAGTGCTTGGTTTAACGAATCGCTGAAACTTAACCAGTCGGACGGCGACACGCTGAGAATGATGGGATGTGCCATTATGAAAAATGGTGACTCCGAAACCGCTATTAAATGGTTTGAAGCGGCTCTTGAAGCGACAAATAACGGCGATTCAGCTTCTTGGGTGGAAA
>JBOFQC010000549.1:0-1582 GCA_051660725.1 Thermoguttaceae bacterium | reverse complement strand
TGGCTCAACGGTTGAACAGTCGGCGTAGCTTTTCGTCGCTTCGATAAGTTTTACAAGGTCAGCGTCTTTGTCGTCGATTTTTTTAGCAGCGTTAATTGCTTCCGAAAGGTCGAGAACAATTGGGGTCGGGCCAAGCCGTTGCAACTTTTTCTCATTGTAACGGCAGGTCCAGAACGCTTCCGGGCGGGTTCCAATTTGTGCGTATTTCGCGTTTTTGACACCGCCGACAACACGACAAATTCGGGCGAACCATTCGAGGTCATCCGCAAAACATTTATCTTTCGGAAAACAAATCGGAGTTCTCGCAACGGTATATTTCGCGCCGATTTGACGGAGAACATCGCACTGCGAAAGCAGACCGCAGAAAGCGTCCCGTCTCTCGGTTTTCATTGTGAGAACTTCATCTTCCTGGCAGCCGAAAAGCAGAATCGGCACATCAAGAGCCGCTTTTTTAACGGTCCAGGCAACTGCGGACTCTTCGCCGAAATTGACGCAGCCGACCAGAATTCCGTCGACATTTTCTTTTCGGAACATTTCAGCAGCGATTTCAGCTTCAGCAATCGTCGAAACGCAACCGACTTCCGTTTGATTTTCATTTGGCACTACGAGTTCGATTCCGATTTTTTTGGCTGCGGCAAGCGTTTCGTTTCGCATAACATGAGCCAATTTTGAACTGAAACAACCACGATTTGCTGGAATGAAGCCAAGTTTTACTTTTTTCATTAGTTGAAGTTTGGGTTAGGGGTGTGTTGACAACCGTACAGCACCTTGTACGTAATTTTATATAAAAAATAAAAGTAATCAGTAACCAATAATAAAGTAGTATACACGTTGTTAAACTGGTTGTCCACTAACAGGAGTATACGCAAAATTTGTAGGTACACGAAAAGGGGTTCTGGCTTCAGACATCTGCGAGAAGCGAGCCACCAACGTCAGTTGGCGGGTAAGGTAGGCGACTTTCTCCGAAAGTCGCTCCAGTTTCGGAGAAACTGGACTACCTATGATTTGGGATCCGTGGCTAAAAAGAGTTATTGCGTTAAATTTTTCCTTAATTGCTCAGGTTCAATTGTATCGGGAATGAATTCCACTCGTCCGCTGCCAAAAACGGCGTTTGTGCCACTGCCGTATCTTGAATGTGGGCTGCCGATTCCGTAACAGTCGACATTTATACCCTCACAGGCGAGGTCGTACGGTATGTCCTGTGTCGGATTCATCCAGCAAATCGGTATCTTACGCTCAAGTACAAAAATCGTTTTATCAACTCCGTTTGTTATTTCGTTCAATTTTACCGCTTCAACACCGGGAAACGGCGTGTCTTTGCCTACCACAACGGAATATAAAGTGTATTTCCTGCCATTTTTTGTGCCAGACAACCCGCTGGAAGGACAAGTGAAAAAGTGCGGCATCTTGTCGTGAAATTGACTGTTATATGCGCTGTCCCACGGTTCGTCGAGCCGGATTTCTTCGTATAAACTCTGACCTTCCAAGTACGGCAAAAGCAGCATCCGCCAACTGTGCAGCGGCTTTCCGTCCGCATCAACTGTATATGCTGGCGGAAGTGAGCCGTAATCGTCGTGGTAAG
>JBOFQC010000548.1:0-5903 GCA_051660725.1 Thermoguttaceae bacterium | reverse complement strand
TGAATCTTTAAAAAATATGGCAATAACAGGCACGTTTCCATTGCGTTGGTATTGAATAGCGGTGATTCCCAAATATGCCGCATGAAAAAAATAATACGCAGTATCTTTTTCACCGTTTTTGCTCCTGCGACGTATTTTTCTTGCTTCTCTTTCTGTTTTCCCAACGTTTTCTAATAATGCCCGCGAAACAAAACGAAAATCGTACTCTGTGTCTTTTCTTCCAACTGTTAGCAACATTTCTCGTAATAGAAAAGTGAGCGGTCCTTCGTAAAATGAATCGCCAATTTTCTCTGGTGTCATCGGTGTCCCAATATCCGTTGGACCTTCTCCGCTGAGAAGAAATACTAATCGAGACATTATCTCTGCTCCCTTTCTTCTTCATTTGATTGCGGCTTGCGGCAAGCTACTATTTCTTCATACAGCCCGGTCAAATCAGTGTCATCGAATACTTCGCCGGGCCCGAGGATTCCGAGCTTTTCCTTGACCGACGGAATCTCGAAAAATGGTATGCTGCGAGTGTATCCTTCTGGCGTCTTGTAAAAATAATGGACCGATTCTCTTGCCACATCGTCTTCAAGGTAGTTTAGGAACACTGCGTTATGCGTTGTGACACCTATCTGTTGCTTTGCGTTTACAAATTCTTTAAGCAAAAACCCAATAAGCTCCGGGTTGATACCGTTTTCTATTTCGTCGAAAAGGAGAAAAGGATTGACGGATTCCAGCTGTGCAAGAAAAGCGATTAATCTGAGTAATCCGTCATTAGCATATTGTGACTTGACTTGATATGTTAAGTTACCATTATGATATGTATCTCCAATTAATAATCCTTTTAAATTGTCACGCAGGACCTCCGTTTTTAAGAAAGCAAAACATGGATAAATTTGTTTTAATTTCCCTGTGATATTCGCGCGATTATTATCATCCAATTCATATAAAAAAGCTGCAAGGTTTTCGCCTTCAAAACCAATGGATCCAAAAGAATTAGTTGCGTTTTGTTTAAGAAAAAATGGTGTTAGCAAACCAAATGTTTGAATTGACTTGATTTCGTTCTTAAATTTATCAAAAATTGGCGGTACATTGTCATCTTTCAATTGCGAAAAAATTGAACCGCTATAACTAAAATTAATTTTGCTTTCTAATGGTTTTTCACTCTCAACACTGATTGTATATTTACCAGGTGATCGTTGGTTTATCTGGTTTTCAGCAGAAAATACTGTTTTGTTAATATGAACTACTTCTTTTGTGCATCGCAAATTTTGATAATCAAATTCGCCTGACCACATACCTTCTTTATTAGTGTCTAAATAAAAGCAAATATCAAATTTTATTGTTGAGTCTTTGTTATCTCTGTAAAAAGGTAACGCATTACGCTCTAATTTTCTTGTTTGCAGCCACCCATCCATGTTCCCTTTCATAAGCTGCGACAGGAAATCCATGAACTGCAAGAACGTCGATTTGCCGCAACCGTTTAACCCAATGAAACAATTAAACTTCGCAAGGTCAATACGGAAATCGACCAACGATTTGAAGTTGTTGACATATATGCTTTTAATACGCATGTGTGTTTCTTGTATTCGGGTTATCCTTGCTCAGAAACGTGAAACCGTTAATTATACCAAAAAAAAGCCCCGTGCAAAACACGGGGCATAAGTGAATTTTCACCTATTTTTTTCAAGTCGCGGGCTCAAAACTTAGAACCAACCCATTGCGACGAGGCTGTAACGAACAATAAAACCAGCTGCGACAACGCTTACCATGTTCATCAACTTGATGAGAATGTTAAGGCTCGGACCACTCGTGTCTTTGAAGGGGTCGCCGACGGTGTCACCGACAACTGCCGCTTTGTGAGCTTCGCTTCTCTTGCCGCCCAGGTTACCGGCTTCGATGTACTTCTTGGCGTTGTCCCAGGTTCCGCCGGAGTTCGCCATGAAAACGGCAACGCAGAAACCACAGGTCAGAGTTCCGATCAAAAGACCGATAACGCCGGAAACACCGAGCAACCAACCAACTACCAACGGCAATACAAGACCCAAAATTGACGGCAGAATCATTTCCTTCTGGGCAGCAACCGTACTCAAACGAACCGGTTCCTTGTAGTCAGGACGTTCTGTTCTGTCCATAATGCCCGGGTGTTCTCTGAACTGGCGACGAACTTCTTCGACCATACCGTAAGCAGCACGTCCGACCGCTTTCATTGTCATAGCGGCAAAGAGGAACACGGCCATTGCACCGAGGAACACGCCGACGATTACTCGCGGGTTCATCAAGTCGCAATTGTAATAAACCATCCAGTCACGCATCGAAGCCCATTTCACGTCAACGAAATCTGTATGCAAATTCTTAAATTTTGCAGTGTACGCTGTGGTGTCGTGATTCGTGTTCGCTGGCGTGGTGTCAACGATTTCAATTTTCTCGTCAACGATTAACTTCGGCGCTTTTACAACGAGGTTATCCCAAGTTTTTTTGGATTCTTTGTCGAGCGACGAAGTGTTCACCAAAAACGGAATGTGTAAATATCCATCTTTCGCATTTTCGTCTTTCTTAAGTTGCAAAACAAATGTGTCATTCAACTTATAGAAACCTTCCTGCGGGTTGTCTTTCAAAATTTCGACTTTCGCACTGTCACCCCAACGCTCAAAACCGACGCGGACTTCCTCGACGTAAGCGGCAAGGAGTGCAAGAGCTGTAAGAGCGGCAGAACCAATCGCGAAACCTTTACCTGTAGCGGCAGTGGTGTTTCCGAGCGAGTCAAGAGCGTCTGTTCTTTTACGAACTTCTGGATCAAGACCGGACATTTCGGCGTTTCCACCAGCGTTGTCAGCAATCGGGCCGTAAGCGTCAGTTGCAAGGGTGATACCAAGTGTGCTGAGCATACCAACGGCGGCGATACCAATACCGTAAAGACCAATCGAGAAATAGGTCACGTCGTTGAAATTCCAGTTGGATGCAAAACCGAACGCAAGAAGCGTTGCGATACCGACAACCACGACTGGGAACCAAACCGATTTCATACCGTCGGCGATACCACCGATAATAACGGTTGCCGGTCCTGTAAGTGCTTGTTCGGCAAGGTCTTTCGTCGGTTTGTATTCGTCACTTGTGGAGTATTCCGTCCATTTTCCAATGAGCCAGCCGGCACCAAGACCAACGACGACGCTGAAACCAACGGTCCAGTATTGACGGAGCAAAATGTACGAAAGAACAATTGCCACGATTGCAATGAGGATACTGGAAATATCGACACCACGAGCAAGTGCTTTGAGCAACGTGCCTTGATTGGCGTTTTCTTCTGTTTTCACCATGAACACACCGGCAATCGAGAGAACGATACCGAGAGCGGCGAGAACGATTGGAAGGAATAATGCGTTAAGCTGCATCGCTTGGGCTGAAGAACCACCAAGTTCGAGACTCGAACCTGAAAAAGCTGCCACGCCAAGTGCGGCTGTTGCTAGAATAGAACCGCAGTACGATTCGTAAAGGTCGGCACCCATACCAGCAACGTCACCGACGTTATCACCGACGTTGTCAGCAATTGTGGCCGGGTTGCGTTCGTCGTCTTCCGGAATACCAGCTTCGACTTTACCAACAAGGTCGGCACCGACGTCAGCGGCTTTCGTGAAGATACCACCACCAACGCGGGCAAAAAGTGCCTGGCTGGAAGCACCCATACCGAAGCAAAGCATCGTTACGGTGATTTCAATAAGGTTCATGTGCCAACCGAACATCGGGAACACCCAGTACAAGAATCCAAACCAGAGCACGATATCAATAAGACCGAGACCGACAACGGTAAGCCCCATAACGGCACCACTACGAAACGCAACCTGAAGACCTTGGTTAAGCGATTTCTGTGCAGCGGCTGCTGTACGGTTCGAGGCCCACGTTGCGGTTTTCATTCCAAACCAGCCAGCAAGACCGGAGAAGAAACCACCTGTGAGGAACGCAACCGGAACAATCGGGTGCTGGACTTTCAAGTAAACCAAAAAGCCCAAAAATACGCAGATAACCGCGAAGAATATACCGACGACTTTATATTGTTGGTACAGATAAGCGTAAGCACCTTCTCGAACTGCGTCGGCAATTGCCTGCATCTTTTCCGTTCCCGGATCGGACGCTTTCATTTGCCAGTAGAATTGCCACGCATAATACAGAGCTGCAATTGAACAGGCGAGACTGAGAATCCAAAAGAAACCGTATTTGCTGAAAACGGAAATTCTTTTTTCTGCAACTTTACTGTCGCTGTCTTTGGTAACGTTTTCTTCTTCCGCTTTGGCATCCTTTGTTTCAGCTTTTGCATCTACAGAATCTGCTTGGGGGGCGTCAACTGCAGCGCTGTCATTGCTTTCAGCGGCAATAACTGTCGGCGTGACAAGCGAAGAATAGTTGTTGAACGAAATAACGCAAATGGCTGTTGCAAAAGCAACTAACATGCCCAGAGGTACTAGGCGGTGCGCAAATTTTTTCATGGTACTCCTTTTGTTTACGAAATACGTTGGGAGAGAATAATGTGAAGAAGTCGACTCACAGAAGCAGTACGAAAAATTGTACCGTTTCTTTGATGCTCGGCTAACGGTTGGGAATACCAAATCGGTATATCATTCACAAAGAAAGCTAAACGATTTTTCCCATGTTCCTAATTATCGCAAGAATAAAAAATTTTTCAACGGATACCGAAAGAAATTTTTTTAAGATTTGAGACGTTAGACGTTATATATTAGACGTTAGAAAAGGCCATGTTTTCTAACGTCTAAAGTCTGAAGTCTAAAATCTACTTACAGACGTGCTTTTTTTCAGCACTTGAACACGATTTGTCGTGTTCTTTGCTTGGCGTTTTAGAATCCTCTTTCGAGTGTCTGCTGTCAGAAGATGTATGCGGACACCCACAAGAGCGTTTTGCTTCGGATTTCGGTTTGGTTTCATTCATCATTGGTAATTCTCCTTGTCTTGGAAGTAAAAAATTACCCCTCAAGCGCGGCAGCACCACCAATGATTTCCGAAATTTCGTTCGTAATTTGCGACTGTCTCGCACGGTTGTACGCCGTCGTGAGGGAACTTACGATTCCATCTGCGTTTTCCGTTGCCGCTTTCATTGCGACCATTCGAGCGATCTGTTCGCCGACAGCGGCGTCAAGAAAGCATTTGTACAACTTTATTCGGAACGCATAAGGAACCACTTCTTCCAATATACTTTCCGCTGAAGGAAGAAACTCGATCTGCAGACCTTTTTTCATGCCCGACGCGCCGAGACCTTTATCTTTTTTAGAAGCGATAACCTTATCAGCCTGAGCGACTTGTGCCGCTTTTTTCAGGTCGGCTGCACTTTTGGGACGATCTGACGCCACTTTATTGGCATCAGTTGCAGCTTTTTCATCTTCGCCTGTAAAAGCTCCTTTCGGAAGCGGTAAAAGCGTCTCTATTACCGGTGTTTGACGGCTCAACGAAATAAAACGCTGATAAACGATTTCCAATCTGTCAATTTTGCCGGCTATGTAATCTTCATAGTACCGTTGTGCAAGTTCGTCCACTTGATCAAACGTCGGCTTGTCCTCGAAGTGAATATATTCGTGGTTGATTTTTATCTTTCTGAAACGAAAAGCTCCAATTCCACGCTTGCCGGAAACTTCAAGATCGGTTGTCTCAAAAGTTTCGTGCATATCTTTCAGCCTGTGATTAGCGAGCCGTAATATGCCGGAATTGTAACCGCCGCACATTCCACGATTTGCGGTAAGAACAAGCAATACCGCATTTTTTTGAACGGGCCGCTCTTCCAAAAGCGGATGCGACGCTTCCAGATGTTCCTGAGCCATTCCTAAATGCGTAACAAGTTCAATAATTCGGTGCGTATAGTCCGCAATTGCAACAGCTCGATCCATTGCCCGCTTGAACTGCGCAGTTGCGACCAA
>JBOFQC010000547.1:0-2190 GCA_051660725.1 Thermoguttaceae bacterium | reverse complement strand
ATTACGTCGATGTCCGTGTAAAAATGCTTGAATCGATGTTCCACAAACGGAGCAAAGGTTATGCCGATCTTGGATACAAAACGACTGTCTGCGAAGACCGTGAAGAAAAGACGGGAGTTCTGTTCGACGAAAAGAATTTTTTTCCGATATTTGCACAGGATATTGCGATGGCGCAGAGCGAAATCATCATCGTCAGTCCTTTTATGCGCAAAGGACGTGTCGGCAATATGATAAACCTTTTGCTCAGACCGCTTGCTGATTCTGTAAAAATCGGTATCATCACTCGTCCGCCGGAATGTTGTCGAAATGACGACATTGCTGGAATCAGGGAAATGTCCGAAAGTTTGCGTCAGCAAGGAATTAGCGTTCATACTCAAGATGCGATTCACCAAAAATTTGCGGTCATTGATAAGCGGATTGTTTGGTACGGCAGTCTGAATTTCCTTGCGTATGGTGCCTCGTCGGAAACCCTGATGCGTTTCGAGAACCGTTCACTCGCCGACGAATTGCTGGAAACGGTACACTAATAAATTTCAAAAAAACACCACAACATTGTGATACAAAATATGATCAAACAAATTGGTACTGCAAATTGGTTGATGGACAAACGAAAATCTCGTAAACTTAGCCAAGCGAAGTTTGCCGTTGTTGTTGGTATCAACCAACATCTGATTACCGTGTCATTTCGGATTTTGAAAAATGACGTTTTGAATCTTTGTTAGATTGGGCGGTTTGGATTGACATGATAATCTCAGTGTATGATGTTTTTGAAAAAAGATTGACACATATACTCGAATCAAATAACACGTTTTTCACTGCCGCCGTTGATGGTACAATTTTTGATCGCAAGCGTCGATATTTTTTGGCGAATTTGGTGAACACAACACCTGCTGTTTTGCGGTTTTTGCCGGAGTTTGAGAAGTATTCAAGCGGCGGCGGAGCAGGTACAGTGGAAGCCGAGCCAAACATTGCGAGACCTCGGCTTCTAAAAATTCAGACTTTGTAATCCTCGTGGGCATCCCTTCAAGAGAACTGCAAAGTAAAAAAGGCGCACAGACCGGGGGACTTTACGTATACAGGCGGGGAGAGGCGTTCCTTTCCCGAAAATCACTTCAAAATACGTAAAACAAGGAGGTTTTTTATGAATTTCACTCACAATGCCCAAGCTGCGCTCCTGCAAACCCTCGCAAACGCTTTTTGTAAAATCTCCGATCCACGTGATCCCAGAGGCGTTCGACACGATTTTCACGGAATGACCGTCATTGTTTTTCTCGGAATGCTCGCCCGGATGAATTACATCGCTCACATTCAACGCTGGGCGACAAAACACTGGCACTTTCTCCGCGGTCCACTCGGTTTCAAACGGACCAAACCGCCCGTCGACACCACATTTTCCCGAAATCTTGCCCATGTTTCCGTCGAAGAATTTCAAGCTGCCTTCGCCGAATTTCTTAACACCGTTCTTCATGAAACCAACGACCACCTAACCGCCGCCGTAGACGGAAAAGCAGCCAAAGCTATGATCGATGAAAACGGCGATCCGCTGTTGATGCTCAACGTCTTCGTTCACGATCTCAAAGTCGTGCTGGACCAATGGTCAATCCACGGCGACAAGACCAACGAGCCAGGCTGTTTGAAAAAACATCTCGAAAAATTGTTTGATACCTATCCGGGCTTGAAGCTGCTGACTGGCGATGCGATTTATGCGCAACGTCCTTTGCTGGAAGTGCTTCGCGAGCACGATTGCGACTATCTTTTCCAACTCAAAGAGAATCAGGGCGAAGTCTATGATGCCGTGAAATACTGTTTTCATGACACCACGAACACGAAACCGGATGATGAGAGTTTGAGTAAAAAAAAGGAAAAGTCGAAGTTCGTAAGCTATGGTGCGACATTGACACCGCCGATTACGTTCGGGAACAATTAGGCATAACAGATTGCACAATCGTGGCGCGAGTGGATCGTGAGGTATACGGCAAGGACAAATTGCTGGAATCTCGCGATATTCGCTATTTCTTGATGAGTCTTGATCCGGATTTGGTGCGTCCGCAGGATATTCAGAAATTTATACGCGACCACTGGCAAGTTGAGACGAGCTTACATTTCGTGAAGGATCGCTGGTGGGATGAGGATCGTCATTATCTTTCACGACCGGGCGTTCCGGAGGTGTGGTTAGCTTTAACGAACGCG
>JBOFQC010000546.1:0-4896 GCA_051660725.1 Thermoguttaceae bacterium | reverse complement strand
TTCTAACTTCTAACTTCTAACTTCTAACTTCTAACTTCTAACTTCTAACTTCTAACTTCTAACTTCTAACTTCTAACTTCTAACTTCTAACTTCTAACTTCTAACTTCTAACTTCTAACTTCTAACTTCTCCCTGAACAATTGAGCAGGTGGTGTCAGGATGTTTTTCGAAGTATTTTTGGTGATACTCTTCCGCACAATAAAACGGCTTCGCTGGACATATATGCGTTACAATTGGTTTGGCAAACCGTTTTTCTGATTCCAACTTTGCGAGCATCTCTTTCGCCTCTTTTTCCTGTTGCATGTCGTGACAAAATATAATTGAGCGGTATTGCGTTCCCGTATCCGGACCTTGTCTGTTCAATGTAGTCGGATCATGAATGTTCCAAAAGAATTCGAGAAGCTCGCCGTATGACACCACTGCCGGGTCGTATTGGACTTGCACCACTTCCGCATGTCCGGTGCAGTCAGTGCAAACTTCTTCATAAGTCGGGTTCGGCACACAGCCGCCCATGTAGCCACAAGCGGTGTCAAGCACTCCTTTTTTTTGCCGAAAAAGATGCTCAACTCCCCAAAAACAACCTCCTCCAAATGTTGCGTGCATTTTATATGTGATAAGTGAACAGGTGATAAGTGAACAGGTGATAAGTGATAAGTGATAAGTGATAAGTGATAAGTGATAAGTGATAAGTGATAAGTGATAAGTGATAAGTGATAAGTGATAAGTGATTCGAAATTATCTGAAGCCTGACTCCTAACTCCTCAATCCTACCGTGAACTGTTTTACTTGCTTCCGAGTATTCTTCCGGCCAAGAGCATTTCCAAGCAGAGCAACGCAAGCACAATGAAAAGCAAGCCTTCTCCAAGTGAACTTGCGGTAAGCAGTTCATAAGGAGCCGAAAACTGGTTCGCTTCCTCAATTGAAACACCGAGTTGTCCCAAAGATTCGGACAAACTCCCCTTCTCAACAACGGCAAGGTTTCCTTCTGAAAAATCAACGTTCACGGCAAAAGTGCGTATTTCACTTGTCGTTTCACCGGCAACACCACGTTGCAGAAGAACGACGTCATAAAAACCGCTTAAATCAGTGGCGTCAAATTGAATCGAATTCATACCGCTTGCGTCGGTTCTCGCTTCGAGAGTTGTTGTTTTGCCTGATGAATTTTCGTCGACTGCATACATTGGCGCGTCATACCCGGGATCAGACGAATTTTCAACTTGCGGAACCGGCGAGATTATTTTTACCATGTTTTCGTATCTAGCTGGGTCGAATTCGAAAATAATCGGCGAGCCAACCTGAAGCGGTAATAGGCTGCTCTGTTTTTCCGAAAGGTACGCAACCAATTCGAGCATTGTAATTACGAAGCTCGGATTACCACGTCCCCAATTATTCCAGCTCGGTTCTGCCGTTGTCAAAAATGTGATTACCCGACCTTTTCCGTATTGGCTTTCCAAAATTAATGGGGCGTCATTGCGTAATCTGCCCAGCACTTGAATGTTTTGAGTATGACTAGCTTTTTCATCCGTGATTTTTTCCGATTCCGTTGCAGCATTAGCTTCCGTTTCTTTTTCCGAACTTTTTCCATTTTCCTGATTTGAGGAACCAGAAATTGGTAAATCAGCCGAAAAATACTTCTCGAATCGCACGGCACCAAGAAGCGCACTTCCGCCCTGTTCGAATATCCGGAACATCGGGTGATTAACAACACTTAAATCAGGCTGTTTAATTAAATAATCGGGCAAAAGCGACTCAACGGTTTTTAACTTTGCCGGGAAAATGCCAGCACCGTTTCGGTAAAGTTTCTCGTTGACAAAAGGCGAATCTGTTTTAGGTCCGACAAAAAACGCAACGCCGCCGCCCCGCTTGGCAAACGATTCAAGCGTTCTAATAGCAGATGGTTCGAGGTTTTCGTTGTCAAGCACAACAACCACGTCAAAGCGTTCAAGTGGATTAACACTTAAAAAAGACGGCGGCTCAGTCTGAACACGGATACCTGTCCTCACCCCTTCCGGCGAAAGCGCAGAACGCAAATACATTGAACCGGATTCGGTGCTTACCGACTCGTTTCCTAATCCGAGCATTGACGAGTCCGTGCCGGAACCAGAGTTTAACGACATCGCTCCCGGCTTCTTTTCGTCGGAGATAACCAACACGTTTATTTCTTGCGGTATATCAAGCGAAATGAAAAATTTGTTGTCGCAGGAAACCGCGTCAGTTTCGAGTTGGAGTTGCACTTTGTGAAGTCCGCCGCCAGTGAGCCGAATCGGAAAACGCAGTGTCGTCTCTTTGCCCGGCGCAATGCTCGGTATGTTTTGGCCCGGCTGGGTTCGTTGATCCACTGTAATTGAAGAGTGAACATTTTCCACAAGTTTATTACCGAAATTAGCAACGGTTACTTCAAGTAAAACCGGTATATCAGCGGCGTGAATTCCCGGCACTACTTTCACTTGACGAATCGCAAGGTTTGGGTGTTCTGCATCAACGGTTCTCACGAAGCGGGTATTTATTCCGTTGTTATTAAGTTCCGCGAGCTGTTTTTGCACCGGTTCGGTTCGTGTCCAATCTTTGTTTCTGAAATCCGAGACTAGATAAACAACGGTTTTATAAGAAGCAGAAAATTCGGCGGCACGGGCCAACACGGCAGAAAGTGCGTCTTCCGGGCCGGCTGAGCTTTCGGACACGGTCAAAGCACCGAGCCGTTCATGTACGAAATTTGTTCCTTTTCCGTCCAGAACAATTTCTGCGAAGTCGGCAGGTTCGCCGTGAGCAACGGTTCGAGCTTGGGAAAAACGAACCAAAGTCAGCCGATCTGTTACGTTTGTTTTTCGTCCGCCGCTGGTTGCGTTTTCGACAATTTTTTGCACGACTCCGAGCGCGTCGTCAAAAGCACTCTGCCCGGTACTTTTATCACTCATCGAAAAGCTGTCATCAAGCAGAACTAAATGCAGCGTTGGCTTACGAGAACCGAACATTTCGGCGAATCTGCCTTGCAGCTTAGGTCCGGCAAGCATCAGCACAATAAGAACAACGGCTGCGACACGCATCAAAAGTAGAAGCAGTTGCTGCAAAAGCATCCGAGTTCGAGACTTTTTGTACCCGGCCAGCAGGAACTCAATTGCTCCCCACTGGACGCGTTTGTGCCGCAACATGTTGATAATATGAATCAACACAACAATTCCGGCAACCGGCAGTCCCCAAAGTAGTGCTGGATATGTGAACATCAACGGGAATATCTTCAGATTTATGTTAGCCCCGGAGCCCTGTTCCGGGGAGTTTTCCTAAAGGTACAACGTCGACCTAAAGTCGGCGGGTTACGTTAAATAACGTGAAAAGTACAAAAGCTGGAAAAAAACACCGGCGGACTCACGTCCGCCGCTCGCTGGTCACGTGTTTTACTTTTGTACAATTGCGGCGATTTGATTACATGTTTTAACCATTTCTTCGAATTCGTTGAACGTCAGCGACTGGCGTCCGTCACAAAGCGCGTGTTGCGGATCGGGGTGAACTTCGACCAGTAATCCGTCGGCACCAGCGGCAGCGGCAGCGGCAGCCATTGGAGCAACAACGGTTTCCTTTCCGGCGGCGTGGCTCGGGTCGACTATAATCGGCAAATGCGTTTTTGACCGCAATTCCGGCACAATTGCTAAAGAAAGCGTAAACCTCGTAAATGTTTCAAAGGTGCGAATTCCCCGTTCGCAAAGAATTACTTGCTGGTTTCCGCCCGCCAGGATGTATTCGGCAGACATTAAAAACTCGTCCAATGTGCAACTGTAGCCTCGTTTGAGCAGAATCGGCTTTCTGATTTTTCCAACTGCTTCGAGAAGTCGGAAGTTTTGTGCGTTTCGGGTGCCGATTTGGAGTACGTCGGCGTATTCGGCGACGAGTGGCACTTCTTCGGGACACATGACTTCGGTTACAACAGCCAGACCGGTCTCTTTTCGGGCTTTTGCTAATATTTTCAACCCTTCTTCTTTAAGGCCCTGGAAAGCGTAGGGGCTGGTTCTCGGTTTGAAAGCACCACCACGAAGACCGGAAGCACCCGCTTTTCGGACAGCAATTGCGGTTTCGACAGTTTGTTTTTCCGACTCTACAGTACACGGACCGGCAATTATTCCGAAAGTTCCATTTCCGACTGAAAGAATACCGGTTTTGATTTCTGAGCGGGCATCCCGGATTTTGTGGCTAACCAATTGATACGGTTCGGAAACAGCAACAATTTTTTCAACGGCCTCGAATTCCTCTAATTGTGTTTTCAAAGTCGGACTGTTGGGATGCGAACCGGCTAATCCTTCCGCTGATACGATAACAACTGAACCGTCAAACTCTGTTTTGTAGCCGAATATTCCGTTTTCTTTCAGAGCGTCAATAACCGATTGAATATGTTTTGCACTTGCTGTTTGTCGAATAAAAATAATCACTGCCAAAAAAATTGTTAAAGGTTAGCTGTCGAATCAAAACTCGACCGCGTTTATGTTACCGCAGAGAAACCTTGAATACACATTGTATTGGAACGTGCGAAAGATCTTAAATAGAATTGTTTCATATTCAAAATTTCAACCGCTTTTTTACATGACAAAACTAGTCTCTCATGTATATTGTCTGCACAAATATACCCGATTCAACAACGAAATGGGACTATATAATAGAAAATTTATCAAAAAAAGAGAAAAAACTTTCACCTTTTTTGCCCTGTTACACAAAAATTCGATACAGACGCGAAATGCCAAGCGAAAACATTAATGACCTTTGCGTAATTTTTGAGCAGGTTTGTTAAAGTAAAACATACGCATCTTTGACTTTTGCGGCTCTGTTTCGCTTCGTCTGGAGAAGTCGAACGTCAAATTTTTTGAAAAAGCCATTATGAAAATGATGGGAATCTTACACGATTCCGGTTAG
>JBOFQC010000545.1:0-5965 GCA_051660725.1 Thermoguttaceae bacterium | reverse complement strand
GTCGAAAAAATGGTGCAACGGCACGTTGAACTTTACCGGAAATTATTGGGTTAGGTGTCAACAGCGAGCCACCTGATTCTTAAATCTGAAAATTTTCGTAAAACTTTTCTTGTACTCTGTACTTTTTCAAAAAGGAAATTTTAGTTCTTCACATGTCCAAAAATCTCGGAATGTTGCTGTAGCAATACCCGTTTCTGTGTTACAAAACCACGAATCAGTGGCAAACTCTAAAAACTTCTCTTCCGTACTGATGTCGCGAAAACCAGGACAATCTTCTCTATCAGAACTAATAAAACTAATCACCATTACTCCACAATCAACCAAGACAAGAATATCATTGGAAGATGCGGTCACATAAATTCCTTTGATTTTTTGCCCCACACAGTTTTGACCTTTTTCAAGAGGCAGTAAATCGTCAAGATTTATTTCACCACGAATATCCATAAGCGGAAGTTGTGGGGCGTCGTTATGAGGATTTTCGTATTTCATTTTGAACCAGCAGCCATTTGCTAGTTCAAAATAAGTGTTTCGATACCACACTCCTAGAATTGCGATTTCCCATTGCATGCCTGATGCAAGATTTACCCATTCGTCAACGTAAATGTTTTTTATCTCTTGTCCAACAATGTTTTTACAGGTAAGCTCTTTGCTCATGGTGTTTGAAAGTTGTGATGTTATATCGTAAAACTTTGACAAGCCCATTGTGTGGAAATGCCACTTTATAATCGTAACAGCGAACAAGAAAGCAAGTGGAGAATAGTTGCACAACATTCACGCAAAACCAATTACGGCATGGAATCTGGTTGCTCGTAAGCGTTTACGATTTTCTGTACGAGCGAATGGCGGACGATGTCGCCTTCACCGAGCTGCAGGAAACCGATCCCTTCAATGCTGCGTAAACGTTCAATGGCGTCAACGAGGCCGCTTTTCTTGTGGTGCGGCAAGTCGGTCTGCGTGGCGTCACCACAAACGGTTATTCTTGAACCGTCACCCATACGGGTAAGGAACATTTTCATTTGAGAAATAGTCGCGTTTTGCGCTTCGTCGAGTATGATGTACGCATTATTAAGCGTCCTGCCCCGCATATATGCAAGTGGTATCACTTCGATTCGGTCTTCGTCCATGTACCTGCGTAACATGTCCTGTTCCATCATTTCGGCAAGGGCATCAAAAAGCGGTCTGAGATACGGATTGATTTTCGCCTGCAAATCGCCCGGCAGAAACCCCAGCGATTCACCCGCCTCAACGGCCGGACGAACCAACACGATTTTTCGCATCCCTTCCGACCGGAGCGATTCGACAGCCCGAGCAACTGCGAGGTACGTTTTACCTGTTCCAGCTGGACCTGAGCAGAACACAATCTCTTTATGCCGCAGCATTTCGACGTACTTGGCCTGACCGGCGGTTTTCGGACGAACCCGCCGACCTCCGTACACATCAAGCGGTTTGGATTGAGTTACTTCACCGCCGCTTGCAAGCTCCGAAAGAGCACGTGAAATGTCTTCCGGTGCCAAAACCCCTTCCTGCCGAATCTGACGCTGCAACTGTTCGAATAGTTCTGCCGTTTGCTGGACCGCTTGTTCTTCGCCTCTTAAAATCAGAGTGTCTCCGTCTACGATTACTTTTACTCCGAGCTGTTTACGAACAACCCGTAAATTTTCGTCGCTCGAACCAAATAATTGACGTAATGTTACAGGATCGGTTATACGTTTCGCTAATTCCATTGTTATTTTAGACGTTAGACGTTAGAATTGAGAAGTTAGAAGTTAGAAGTTAGAAGTTAGAACTCTAACGTCTAACATCTGAAGTCTAACGTCTACTTAATTCATACTGCTGAATTGCATGATCGGGTACATTAGTGCGATAACAATTCCCAACACAGCACTTCCTAGAACAACAAGCATTCCAGGTTCAAGAAATCTTACCGCCAGATCGAGTGTGCGCCAATTGCGTCTTTCAAGAGATTCGGCAATGTCGAGTAGCACCGTGTCCAGAGCGTTGGATTCTTCCGCAACTGATATCATTTCGACAACCGAACGAGGAAAGCAATTCGAAGCGGCGAGTGGACCGGCAAGTCTGGCTCCGGCACTGATATTCTCCGAGGCACTGCGAACTGCGTCGGCAATTATTTTATTTCCGAGCGAATCGGCGGCGATTTGAAGCGATTTTATGATTGGTACACCGTTTTTCATCAGGGTTCCGAGTACACGGCAAAATCTTGCAACCGCGAACCCTTCAATTATCGGTCCGGCAAGTGGTACATTGATAAGGAATCTGTCCACGACACGGCGTCCGGAATCAGTGGCACGCCATCTTTGGAACCATAAGACAAGGATAATTAACATTGGCACTAAAATAATTAAGATCGTTTTAGTCCAACGGCCGACAAGCAATAATAATTCGGTTATTGTCGGAAGTGAGCCTTTTGCACGAAGATCTTCGAACATTGGTTCGAACATTGGTACGAAAACGGCCATTATAACCGCAATGACACCGACCAAAAAAGTCGTCAACACAAGTGGATAAGCCATTGCACCGGTAATACGGCTTTTGAGGTCATCTTGCGCTTCGGTATATTTCGCGACGTGAACCAGAGAATCTTCGAGAAAACCACCCTCAATACCGGCGCGAACCATTTGAATTCCCATGTCTCCGAAGACGTTTTGAAACCGAGCCATGACGTCTGACAAGGTTTCACCTTCTTCGACCCGTCTGTAAACCTGGTCGAGCACGTACGCCAAATTTGAATTCGACGTTTGCTCCTGCAAAATTTTAATCGCTCGAAGAAGTGGAATTCCGCCGTGCAGAAGGTCGGCAAGTTGTGAATAAAACGCCGCCAATTTTTGACCGCTGATTTTACGTACTTTACCGCTAATCGCCTGTTTCAATTCAGGGGTGATTTCCAGCAGAAACAAACCGTTACCGGTTAACGAAGCGGCTGCTTCGACTTCGTTAGCGGCGTCAATTTTGCCGTTAACTTTTTGACCGGACTGATTTCTTGCTATGTAACGGTATTCAGGCATATAATCTAAAAAAACGTTTTCTACATCGGTAACGGTTTATTTCTTTATAATATTCATTACCCGCAGGATACCTCAAATTAGCATAACAGTCAATATAATGCTGATAATCAGGCGAATGACGGGTGCAGTAATAAAGTAAATCTCACACGAGCCGCAAGTGTAACGAAGTGAAACTTGCGGCTCGTGGTGATAAACTTGTTGGCGGACCGCAAATGACACCGGGGTGAACTATATTTTTTCCCAATTGATTCGGTTCAACAATTTTGCAGTGATCGGACGTTTTTCGTCTTTGAAAATAATCGACTCCAAAAATTCGTTTACAGCCTTGGAATTCAGCTTTTGAAAAACTTCGGCGGCTTCCGTTTCGGTATTAAACCCCAGAAAGTAACAAGTGTCGTCCAGCATTACAGGTTTTTTGTTCCGAGGCGGTATAAAAGTAAACCGGAAATCTTTATGCAGCCCGGAAATGCCAATTTTCCACATTGCAAACGAATAATCACCAATTCCGAAAATCGAAAAACGTGGATTATTTTCGTAAATTCTACTTTTTCTCGAATTTAAGATTTCACGGTGTCTTGCCAGATATTCCCAGGTTTCTGGGGATTCGACCGAGATTTGTTCAGTTGGTTCGCCAATTTTTCTTTGCGTTACTATTACAAAACGGTTACTCGCAATATTTCCGACAGACACGTCAGTTGCTTTGAGCAACGGATAAACGTAATCGTCCGGCAAAAATATATGTTCGCCGTGCCCGTTCACGTATTCTTTTACGCTCTTATTCTCATTTAAGTTAATTGTAGTGTTTCCGCAAGCATTACCGTTGTTGTAAGCATTTTCACAGCGTTTAAGCTCCATTATTCTTGCGCAGTCGTGTTTTATTCCGCTTCGCCACTTTTGAGGAGATTGAGAATCTAATGATTTCCACTTTTTATAAAGAACCGCGTCCGAAACAAGAGCGTTATTTGCGTGTCCGACGAACTTTATTGGCTTTTTTTCTTCAAACGAAGCGAAAACCGGGCAATTCTCAAGTTGCCCCTTACGAGTTTCAGAATGGTTTCCACTTGCGTAAAACAAACATGCGTCAACTGTTACGCCAAAATGGCTTGCCGCATTAATGTTATAAATCTTAGTTTTTTTAATCTCGAGATTGTTTTGGACAATGAACTCGAACACTTTTCGGGCAACTGAAGTTTTGACGAGCAGAGCAACCGCTGAATCGGTCCCTACAATGTAACGCACGAGTCGGATTAAAATTGATTCCGAAATATCAAAATTTGCTTTTCCGGTAAGCGCGTCGATTCCTTTGTGATGCTTCAGATTCTCTTTTTCGGGTAAATTTGAACTCTTGATACTGCCAAGCTGGGAATTCGTAACCCAAGGGGGATTTCCAATAAAAAGAATTGGCGGTTCCAAAAGATTTTCGAATCCGGGAGCGTTGTCGAAGTGAAATCCGCTTATTTTTTCCAGGTTTAGCTTGAAAAAATCCTGCTCAATGACACGAACTTTATTTGTTGCCGTGTTGGAAAAGTGTTCTGAATCTGAACAGTGCTCCGAAACCGACGAAAAGCGTTGTTTTAAGCGTTCATTTGCTGATTTCACATACTCCGGGTTTATTTCCAGTCCGACGAAATTTCCGATATTTCGGCCCAGCGGATTCTCAAGCAGAGCAAGTAAAAAGTTACCAATGCCGCAAGTCGGTTCAATTACGGTGCGGAATTTGATTTCTTTTGCGCAGTCCGAAAGCACGCAGTTCACGACTTTTCGCGCGAGTTCAACTGGCGTTTGAAAATCGCCGAATTCGATTTCGGTGCGTGTTTTTTTATGTTTTGGCACGAATTTTTAAATTTTTCCCAGCTTACCTGAACATTTTTCGAAATATGAAATTGAAAACGTCACCAGTATACAGCAGGCCGCAAGGTTTCGGCAACCAAGAGATTCCAAAAAGAAACTAAAAAATGGAAGAACAAACAAGAAAAGTGAGTTTCACACACTCACCGCTAACAAAAAAATGGGCGCACTTGGACTCGAACCAAGGACCTCAGCCTTATCAGGGCTGCGCTCTAACCAAACTGAGCTATGCGCCCAAAAATTCTCAAGTTTCGGGTATTTTACAACGCTAACTTTATTTCGCAACCGGGGGGAGCATTTTTTTCGGCCCTTGCGGCTCCGCTCTCTTAAAGTTATACTCAAATAGATTGAAAATTCCGCCCCTATATGGTATTTTATGAGGTTAGAATCGCTGATCCAGAATCAGCGGCTAAACCTAATCGCTTTTGTCCCAAAATCATGTCAGAACGCCTAGAATTCGCAAAAGAAATCGCTCGTGAAGCAGCCGCTTTTACGCTTAAATATTTCGCCGACCCCTCCCTAAAAGTTGAACGAAAAGGGGATAATTCCCCTGTAACACTTGCCGACAAAGGAGCCGAACAGCTTTTACGTAAACGAATCGAAGAAGCTTTTCCCGACGACGCAATTCTCGGCGAAGAATTTCCGCCAAAAAACGGTACTTCCGGCTTCCGTTGGCTCCTTGACCCAATTGACGGCACGAAATCGTTCATTCACGGTGTTCCGCTTTACAGCACTTTAATCGGCGTTGATAAAGACAACCAAAGCCAGCTCGGAATTATTGCTCTTCCTGCATTGAACGAAATGATTTGGGCAGAATCCGGCTCCGGCGCTTTTTGGGAAACGCCCCGTTCTCCAGAACCGATTCGTGCCCAGGTTTCGAAAACCGACTCCTTGTCGAAATCGCTTTTTTTAACAAGCGAAGTTATCTCTTTCGAAAATCAAGGACGTGGTAAAGCGTACAAAGAACTTGAGAGTCTTGCTTTGCTTACCCGAACATGGGGGGACGCATACGGTTATTTCCTCGTCGCGACTGGACGGGCCGACTTCATGGTTGATCCAATTATGGGACTCTGGGATGCCGGTCCTTTACAAGT
>JBOFQC010000544.1:0-5876 GCA_051660725.1 Thermoguttaceae bacterium | reverse complement strand
GATTTTCACACACCACGCATCTGGCCACAACCCGCGTTCAGTTCAGTCTCAGCGTCAAAGGAATCGAATCCAGCACAAATTCAATATTTACCCGAACAAATTCGGCGTCGTGCTCTGCACCGGCTGCGGAAACTGTACTCGAGCCTGCTCTGCGTCACTTGGTGTCAAACCGGTTTTGGAAATACTGGTTACCAAATAAATTTTGCATAAAATTTTTCCTTCCAGTTTGCTCTTTTGGCACTAATCATAGGTAGTCCAGTTTCTCCGAAACTGGAGCGACTTTCGGAGAAAGTCGCCTACCAAACAACGCCGAGCAGGGCTCGGCGGCTAACTGGCGGTTAACTGGCAAAATCATCATAATTCCCGGTAATCAACAATAAACTCTTCTCTTTGCATCTTTTCTTCTTGCCGCTTGGCAGCTGGTGATCCATGTTAAATTTCGTACAAACGACAAAATTAACAGCACGCAAATTACCATTACTTACGGTTTAAAAGCGAAAAAAATCTTTTTTTGTAATGAAAAATTTCTTCGTAAGTACATGTAAAAACTGACAGTAATGATATATAATCAAATTTTTCGCTCGGGCCCAATAATACATCCGCACTGGTCAATAACATACCAAAGTAATGCAGTTATATATTCAATATTATCTTGAACACATTCACACTATTTGGGTAATTCTTTTTGCCCTGCTTGCAATTAGCATTCTTTCGATTTGGTTACGTTACAAAGATAATAAAGTGTGGTACATTCTCGTTGCCTGGCTTATTTTTGTTTCGATTATTGTGTTGAACTTTGAGAGAATGGCTCGCGAGGAGGTTGCGCAGCGGAATGCGTGGGAAAACCACTTGAAAAGTTTAACAGCGACATTTGCCGCATCCACAAAGGAGCTGGGACACGCGAAATTGAAGGAAGGGGATCAGTTTGACCCTAAACTTTACAACCAACTCATGAAACTTCAGGCGTCATGGTGCAACGACTTGTCTTTTGTGGCAAATATGTACACATTCCGTCCGGTAGGCCCGCAGCAGCTTGAATACGTGTGCAACTGCGAAAGTGACGTCAATATGGATGGAATTATTGCTGGGTCAGAAGAAGTTGGTAGTGAACCGTTCATACCATACGCTTCGAATGGTGAGTACATTTGGAATGCTCGATACACTCAAGCAGTGTCTGGACAATCCGTTGTTTTTGATAATAGTGCTGACGAAGCGGCCCCTTGGGTTATTGCGCTTGCACCTCTTTTCGATGATTCGGGAAAAGTGGACGGAATTCTTCGCGTCGATTATCGTAAAAACGATTGGAAAGCCAGCGATGCGAAACTTCATACGCAAGCGAATATGCAATTATTCTTTTCTTGCGTTATAACGTTGGTTGGAATTGCGTTTATCGGTAATCTGCACAGTACAATTCGAGCTTCACGTGACTATAATGAACAAATGCGGCAGATGCAGGAAGCAACGGCAAAAGCAAGTGAACGGATTCGAATAATGTTCGACGCGACGCCACTTGGATGTAAGATTTGGAACGAAAATTTTCAGTTGGAAGATTGTAACGAAGCGGCTGTAAGACTTTTCGAGCTAAAAGATAAAAACGATTTTATTTCATGCTATAACCAGCTTTTACCGGAATACCAGCCTTGCGGACAGTCTTCATCCACTTTGAAAACCGAGTTAATCAAAGAAGCGTTGGAAAAAGGTGTCAAACGCACTGAATGGGTGTACCAAAAATTGAACGGCGAATTGGTGCCATGCGAAGTTACACTTGTACGGGTGATGTTCGAGGGTAAAGAAGTCGTGACCGCTTATTCTCGGGACTTGCGTGAAGAAAAAGCAATAAGAAGAATTGCCGAAGAAGCGAGTGAACGCGTCCAGCTCATATTTGATTCGACGCCACTCTGCTCAACACTATTTGACGAAAATTTCCGACCTCTTGATTGCAACGCAGAAGTTATCAGAATGTTTTCGCTTAAAAGCCGCGATGAATTTTTGAATAACTTTTTTGATTTTTCGCCGGAACATCAACCTTGTGGCCGTTCGTCAGCGGAACTTGTTAAAGAAAAATTTGACACCGCGTTGCGAAAAGGTTTTTCACGTTTTGAATGGATGCACTGCAAACTTGACGGCGAACTGATACCAGTTGAAGTCACACTTATCCGATCAGAATTGGGTGGAGTACCGGTCATTTCCAGTTTCGCCCGCGACTTAAGAGAAATCAAAAAAATCCAGGAGGAGCTTGCAAAAGAGCAGTCCGAGCTACGTCGTGCAAAAGATGCCGCAGAGAAATCCGCAAACGCAAAAAGTGAGTTCCTCGCAAATATGTCGCACGAAATTCGAACACCAATGAACGCGATTCTCGGCATGACGTATCTTTGTTTGCAGACCGATTTGGATGAAAAACAAAGGGGCTACCTCGAGAAATCCCAATCTGCTACTACAAAATTGCTGCGAATCATCGACGATATTCTTGACTTTTCTAAAATCGAGGCAGGAAAGCTCGGAATTGAAGAAATTCCATTTAAGCTCTCAGACGTTATGCGGGAAATCACAGATGTCCTCGATCTGAAAGTCAAAGAAAAAGGATTGGTTTTACGTACTGAGATTGATGACGATGTGCCCAATGAACTTATTGGTGATCCATTACGGTTGAGACAAGTATTAATCAATCTGACGAATAACGCCGTAAAATTCACGGATCACGGTGAAGTTGCGATTCATGTAACGCGCGACGATTCGGATAATTCCGTTCAAACGCAGTCGGTACACAAGCAGGAGAAAAACGTTTGCATTGCGTTTGCGGTCAGTGATACAGGAATCGGTATGACGCAAGAGCAGCTGGAACGGTTATTTGTGTCTTTCACACAGGCAGACAATTCTACCACGAGAAAATACGGAGGAACCGGACTTGGTTTGGTGATTTCGAAAAACCTGGTCGAACTAATGGGTGGACACATCGGCATAAAAAGTACGCCAAACGTGGGAACCACTTTCCATTTTTCTGTTGGGCTAATGGAAAATACTTTGGCCAATTTAAGTTGTGCCGAAGACGAGGATATGGAAAAAAGCCGTATTCTAATCATTGACGACGACGCTACAGCCAGGGAATTTATATATAAAATCGCTCTTTCTGTAACTGCGAATGTTGACACCGCCGAAAGTGGTGAACAAGCAATAACTGCCATTTTGAGCTCGGTTCAAGCAGGAAAACCTTACGACCTCTTGTTGGTCGATTGGAAAATGCCGCGGATGGACGGAATTGAAACGATTCAACAAATACGTGCGAACCCAAAAATTCCCAACCCGCCCGAAATTTTAATGGTTTCCGCTTATGATAATGGCGAGTGTAATCGTCAAGCGTCCGAACTTGGACTTGCCGGGTTCCTCGTTAAACCCGTGACGGAGCAGTCTTTCAAGGATGCGTACAGAGCGGCTTTTTCCAAGCTGAAAACTCCTAAACCGCTGCAAGAAGAAAAACGGAAGGAAATTAAAGGATTAAGGGTGCTGCTGGCTGAAGATAACAAAATAAACCAGTTGGTTGCTACGGAAATGTTAAAATTACACGGTACCGAAACAACCGTTGCCAATGACGGACTCGAAGCGGTGGAACTTGCAAAAACGCACGATTTTGATATTATTTTTATGGATGTGCAAATGCCGAACATGGACGGACTGGAAGCGACAAAACTTATTCGCAAGCTCGACAAACCGGGCATCGATAAGATACCGATTCTGGCAATGACGGCAAACGCAATGGACAGCGACTACAAAAAAAGTTTGGCAGCGGGAATGAATGACCACTTAACCAAACCGATTGATCCTGAAAAATTATGTAAAGCATTGGAAAATTGGGCTGGTAAAAATCATACAGTATAGATAAGAAGATGAAATTATTAATCAACGGCGAAGAACGTCTAATAGAAACCGCTTCCGGCACCTTGACGGTCAAAGAGCTATTGGATATTCTTGAACTTACTGGTAAATTTGTTGCCGTTGAACTCAACCGCTCGGTTGTGTCTTTCCGCGTGTTCTCTGAAACGCAACTAAATGAAGGCGATAAGCTGGAAATAGTAACGCTTGTTGGCGGCGGCTGACCTCTAAACCGCACAGTTTATACAAATTCTATAATTTACACGGCAGATCATGTCTTGTCGTGGTGTGTCTATTTCGAAGAATCTCAACGAACATTCTTGGGTTCGCCGATCTCCGAAAACAAATTGGATAATTTACGCTGAATTTTCTGGTTTTTTAAAGTTTTCCGAAAGTATCGATTATTCCAGTCCGATAAAACAGGATAGTAGTATCATGCTTTCTTGAGCAAGAAGTCTACGTAAACATAATAAGTAAGGCGGAAAAATGAAAAATCTGAGTAAGAATCAACGATTATCAGCGTTCTGTGCAAGCGTTTTTGGAGCAACTCTGGTTGTATTATGCCAGTTTTCAGGAACATACGCTCAAGAATGGGAAAGCCAAAATACTCCCCGCGCTACCGCTGCGCCCGCCCCGAATGTAACTCGAAATAAAGTTATTCAAGCAAGTAATGTTTCTGAAAGGATCATTCAAACCAGAACACCCGTAACTTCTATTCCTTACGATTCAAGTGATGAATCTTTTGTTCTGACAACTGAAAACTCAGGCACTGGCAATGCGTCGCGTCGTAACCGTCCGAATCCTATCCGCTTGGCTCAAGCTTCGCAGGATGACAATTTATCAAGTGACAATTTACTGGATTTACCCGATTCAGGTGGTTCGGGCGACCTTTTTCCTGATACTGGAAAGGAATTTGACGCAGATTATGATTCAGGTTATAGCGAAAATCTACCCGGTATGACAGATTCAGAAAATAATACAGGCGGAATTAATGGTTTCAATCTTGATCCTAGCAGCTCTACAGGAACGGAAGACGAAAGCGATACAACAGTATCAGGCTCAGGTTTTGATATTTTTAATGACGAAGAAATGAGCAATGTTGGTGAATCAAGATTGGATACTGATATTGATACCGAAGAAGATGAACCGCCAATTAACGTATTTCCATCCCCGCCTCGCGAGACACCTCGAGAAAATCAACGCGGAAATTACGGATCAACAAGTCCCGGTATTCCAAACGGCCCCGATCAACAGAATCGAACGAAATATCTTGCTCCTACAGAGATACCGTTTGAAGATATTAATGGTGGGTTTAAATTAGACCCCGGTATCCTTGAAACTGAAAACACAGACCCAAGTCCGCCTCCCCCGCAAGATGATACGCCAATTTTTGGGCCTCCCTCTGGAACTAAAAGAAAACCGGGAGGAACACCAGAAGTTAGACCGGGAGGAACACGGCCTGAAGTTAAAGACCCGAAAATTGACACTACTGTCAAACCGCCTTTTCCGAAACCAGTGTTACCAAATGGTGCTACCCCCCCCGGCGAATCAGTCAAACCGAAACCGGATATAACCGTAACAACGCCTGATGGCGGAATAACCAGCGGTGAAATAATCGGCGGCGGAACAGGAATCGGCGAACCGTGGCAGGGAATTGATCCTGATATTCTCACACAACCAATTCCTGGTGTCACGGACACGAGACCGTTCGGAAAAACTTACCAGAAAAAATCATTTGAAAAGTGCCAAGTCGGTCCGCAATTTGCGTTTAACGACGAATACGGTTTCGACTCACCGATATTGCCCTGTTACAGTTTATGCGTGGAAAACCCGACTGCACCGCTCATCAGCCTCGGTGTTTCCGCAACCGGTACCGACCTTCTCGGTTATCTACGGTATGACTGCCCACCAGTCAGGCCGTACGGTTGGTTATTCGATAACATGACAATTTTCGGCGGAGGCACCGGATTTGGTAGTCGCTCCGGTTCCGTTGAAGAAAAAAGTTTCGG
>JBOFQC010000543.1:0-3530 GCA_051660725.1 Thermoguttaceae bacterium | reverse complement strand
CCTCAATTGTTTTATCTAGCGATTTCGTATAAGGTTGGCCTGCTTTTTCAAAAACAGGTTGAGCCAATCCAAGACCCGATTCCGTTTTGGCAGAGACTGTTCTGGCGTAAAACCTTACGAGCAAAACCTCGTCTTTTTGTATCTTGCCCGGCACGCGGAACTGAGGGTTGAAGTTCCAAATTAGTGGTGGCCTGGAAGTGATCTCACAACGTAACACTTCCTTGAAACCGTGTTCACGTGTTGCCTCGTCTTCAGGAGCGATTTTTCTTATACTTCCGTAAGGATTTTGCGTGACCGCATCAAACGCTCCGATTTGATTATCCGGAAGGAGAGGAACGCCACCTTCTGGAATTGTAATGCCGAACACAAATGACAATATTAAATATGATGATAACATGGTAAATGGCTTTTCGCATGGAATAAATTACTTATCGGCCCACATTTTCCAAGGCCGAAAACATGTATGCTGTGCCCGGTATGTGCGGAAACCTACCGTTCAGGCATAAGTAGCTTCGCGTGAAGTGTTCCGCCTCCCGCGACCTGCCGTCGAGGCGTGAACGACCTGCCGTCGAGGCGTGAACGACCTGCCGTCGAGGCGTGAATAGGTCGGCTTCCTTTGCCGAGGTTTCGTTGGTTAGGAAAAGTAACATTCCTTTTTTCCCGACCTTAAAAAGGTAACTTTATTGCCGTTGAACAGTATAATTTATATTGGGTTACTGTATAAATAAATTCCAACACTTAGAGTATAACCGTTACAGCAACTCTTATTCTGGCGCAACTTGATTATTTTATCACAAAACTATTCGACTCCCAATACCGGCCAGGAAATTCCTTTGGATAACAGACTTTGCATTGGTTGCGTCTGAAATCGCACTTATTCGATACTGTTCAGCCACAATGCGCCACTGTACACGATTTATCTACTCTGCTTGCTAACCTCAGTCAGATGCGGAACTCGCAACGGATTCTCGGAATTTTTGCCCGCTTGTAAAATCGTTTCCATTTGATAAATTGTAAACTGAGTATTATTGTCGTGCCGCAACTTATAACACATTAAAGCAGGAGTATATTATGTTTATTGACGATCAAAATTTTTGGATAAATAAACCACAACATTTCAGCGTCGAAAACTCAACTATTGAGATCGTTACCGAGCCGCGCACAGATTTATGGCAGAGGACTTTTCCCGGCTTCCGCAACGATAACGCTCCTGCTTTTTTGAAACCAGTTGAAGAGAAATTCTTTTCGTTACTGATCCGGACCGATTTTAACACTCGCTGCCGTTATGACCAGTGTGGTGTCATTATTTATCAAGACTCCGACAGCTGGTTCAAGGCCTCGGTTGAATATGAAAACACGGAAATTCAAAGGCTCGGCAGCGTCGTCACACATAACGGCTATTCCGATTGGGCGTCGACGGATATTGCTGCAACACAAAGATTTATGTATTATCGTCTGAGCCGTCGTGAAAGTGATTACTGCATCGAAAGCTCTTGTGATGGTGTCAACTACCAACAAATGCGAATATTCCATTTGCAGAAAGGTGATGGCATAATTAACGTAGGCGTTTATGCTTGTAGCCCGGAAGAATCGAGTTTTTCCGCACGTTTTTCCGAAATCAAACTCGATGACTGCATGTGGCGTGAACACGTATAATCATAAAAAAAACCGCTCGGCGAAGCGAATCACCGTACGGCTTTTGTCATTGTTTGCCAATTGATTTCCAGACGGCATACTATACTGTCGCTCGGCATAAACTGCATATTTTCCAATTCAGGGTAAGTTGAAGATAACCAGCACCAAACATTGAAAAACTCGGGAAAAGAGCCGACCTATTCATGCCTCGACGGCAGGTCGCGGGAGGCGGAACACTTCACGCGAAGCTACCTATGCCTGAACAAGGTTCCCGCCAATGCCGTGCTACGGTATATTAACAAGAGGCTGTGTCCAAGCTTGAGACTTATGTTTGTCCATTCCTGCCGTTTCGTGAGCCAATTTCTATTCGCTTGTAAACTCGCGGTTAAATTTTTTGTATATCTAAATAATGATTACTTATGCAGTCAAGATACGAATAATGTTGATTTTAACGGGCGTTACGAAAAACAGTAATTTATTACACTGTCTACTGTAAAATTAAAATTTTTAAATTTTTCTTTTGGCATTAAAAAACGACCATCGTAATAATTGAAGCACTTAAATTCACATAACTCTTTTAATTACAAGGAATTACGCGTTGCAATCTGCTTCGAAAACGATTTACGCTACTTAAATACTGATCGTTGTAAACCATTGCAATAAAATAACTTATAAAAATAGACTTCTTCATGTTGACAACACGACACAATACAATACACTATTGCATTCTTGCTAGCGATCACATACTGTATACAGTATATGGTCCGTGCGATACACACAATATATAGTAATCATTAAATGATTATGTTAATAGTAACGAATGTGTCGGAATATCGCATTTTTCGCAAGATCATCAAAAGGTTTTCAGCGTAAATTTTATTTTTATACTGATTTTTGACTGTGCTGTTACGTAGCTATTTGTAACTGTCTTAATTCATTATTTTACCCAATTTTTCTCTTTCCCCCTAATTATGGTCACACAAGAACGGATCGACGTGAAACAACAACACACGGATGCAATTCATAATCAAAGATTTCAAAAGGACTCGACATTTGAGCCGAGCCAGAGAATGTCAGCCGATAATCATCACGAAGTAGCGTCGCATGACGGCATTTCAAGTGATTCAGACACAGATAAATCAACCAATAAAAAACTTAGTATTTCGCCTACTTTTTGTCCAACGGATGTTGCCGATCCATTTGACACTGTAGAATGGTCACAAAGAACCGCTTCAATCAAAAGTGACAGTGGTAGTGCCGTTTTCGAACAGAAAGACTGCGAATTTCCAAAAAACTGGTCGCAGTTATCCGTTAATGTAGTTGCAAGCAAATACTTTTTCGGTGAGCCTAACACGCCGCAACGCGAGAAAAGCATTCGCCAACTTATTCATCGGGTCAGTCGTACAATTGCCGACTGGGGACTTGCCGACGGTTATTTTGCGTCAGCTCAGGAATCGGAAGTGTTTTACCGTGAACTGACTTATTTGTGCCTGCACCAATATGCTTCGTTTAACTCGCCGGTTTGGTTCAATGTCGGATTATACCCGCAGTACGGAATAAACGGCGCAAAATGCACATGGCGTTGGACAGAATCTGCCGGAGAAGCGACGCAACCTGATAACGCTTACGAATTCCCGCAAGCCTCGGCCTGCTTTATTCAAAGCGTCGGCGATAACATGGAAGCGATTATGGAGCTTGCCCGTTCGGAAGCGATGCTTTTCAAGTTCGGCAGCGGTACCGGTACAGACTTATCAACGATTCGTTCTTGCCGTGAGAAACTTTCAGGAGGTGGTAAGCCGTCGGGACCGTTGTCTTTCATGCGGGTTTACGACCAGATTGCCGCCGTTGTGAAAAGTGGTGGAAAAACCCGTCGTGCTGCGAAAATGCAGTCGCTG
>JBOFQC010000542.1:0-1825 GCA_051660725.1 Thermoguttaceae bacterium | reverse complement strand
ATGCAGCTACAACATTGTGTTCTGAAGTGGCGTGAACACATGTTGGCGAGTTTGGTGGGAGTATCGAATGAAAAACCTGGTATGCTGTATATCCGTCTGCCCAGCGTCCACCTAAGTAAGACCCTATTGGTGTGCGAAGACGGTTACCTTCTTTAAGATTCCTACATTCTTCAATCGTTGCAATGCTTGCCCGGTACGGGTCGTTTTGAACTTTTGTGACACCTCCACGTACGGAATTCGACACACCTCCAAAAGTCGGAGTTACAGCTACTTCTGAAAACATCATCGTATTGCTAAGTCCATCTGATATTGAACTTACGTTCGCCACAAAAAAGTCACCTCGTGCAGCTACGCCACGAAATTTGACTACGTTTGGCGTGTAACTTTCTAAATTATTGAAAGATTCGTCACCAACATTAATTCTGTAGTTTGAAATGCCAAGGTCACCATCAACGGGCGATTTTGTGGAATCTGATGGGCACATAAACGCATTTATCAATCCGAGATAAGGGTTGGCAACAAGACTGCTTCCATCTCCATAAACATCAATTTGTGGAGTTTTTACATATGAACCACAAGGAGACGGTCTGTCAGTAATTTTTGCAAATGTTTGGATGCTATCATACCGTGCTGTCTGTTCTATAAACGGAAGTAATGCTGCTGTCCATCCGATTCTTCCACGATCATGCCATGATCTATTATTTCTGGTGTCATAAGTTCCGCTCGGACCAGGATTGTAACTGTTACGTCCATAATATCCAAGAGGTCTGTTTATGTCATCAGAAAGTTCTTTTTGAATACAAGCAGATGGAAAATGGTTATACGCATCATGCATATTATGAGCAGCAAGTGCCAGCTGCTTCATGTTGTTCGTACATTGCATCCTGCGTGCCGCTTCTCTCGCGGATTGAACCGCTGGAAGAAGCAGGCTGATTAAAATTCCGATGATCGCAATGACCACCAAAAGCTCGACTAACGTGAAACCGTAAACTTTGTTCCTTTCGTCAATTCTCATTTTTTTCTCCTGGTTTGAGTTTCATGAATAACAATGGCCAAACAGATGACACGAATATCATGTTAGGAGAAGTCTAATCTGTCCGAATTAAGAAATAACAAGAAAGTTGTTAAGATTTGATTTTATTTTTATTAATATCACCTTACAAAAGTTCCGAGACTAAATAGAGCTGTGCGTAGACCCGAGTCTGCCTACAAACAAACTAAAAACATATCGGACCAAGTTCGCAAACACCGTTTACGGCGGCGAACTTTTACACAAAGGGTTCAAGCCGAGCGAAATCGCAGACATTACCAGCGTTAATACTGGCACGGTTTAAGACAGGAAAAATTTAATCGGAAAAAGCTGCTTTCGATTCTGACAGTATAATCAAAGAAATGACATGCTTATTGGTGCATTACACACAATCAGCGAACAAGTTTCACGAAAAATTTTTACCCATTACCATAACGTATTTGTCCAAAAGTCACTGCAATTCCAAAGACACGCCTCTATTAATTAAGTTTTCACAAACACAGACTCTAAAACACGGAGTTTTAGAACCTTTTTTTTTGCAACAAAGTGAATAAATAGAGGTGGCCCAAACGCGTCGGGCCAAATTTTTTACGCAGGTCAGTAACGCCGCACAAAGTTATTTCTCATTTGCTTCGTTCGGACGAATAGATTCGAAATAACGTCTTATTACTTGGCGTTGGCCCAACGGAATCGGTTCGGAATCCAAAACCGACTCGGATATTTTTTGGTACTCTTTATAAACCTCTTTGTAAGAACGAGATGTGGATCCTTCTTCGCCTTGCGAAGATTTAAGCG
>JBOFQC010000541.1:0-2760 GCA_051660725.1 Thermoguttaceae bacterium | reverse complement strand
GATGCGAATGGACGACGAGACGCTACGTGTGATTGGATTTGCGAGGGCACGATTTTCGATTGGGATGAGAAACTTGGTCTACAACATGAGCCGATTGGTGAGTTTGAAGCGAATCAAAGCGAGTTGACGTGGTGTCACGTCGACCCGAGGTCGAAAACTGACTTCGACGTGACAATTTTTGGGGGTTAAAATGTTCCAATTTGTCGATTTTTGTCTGATTTCAAAGCGTTTTCGGACGTGATTAATCGCCAAAATACCTTGGTGCTCTAAATGGAGGATTAATAGAGGTGCCCATATGTTTCATCCCCAAACAATAATGCAGCCCAGAATAGACAAGTATGGTATGATCAAAAAAGTTCTTATGTTTCCTATCCGCCCGGCCACGTAAAACACTGAATAAATGGTGTGTTTCACTGGTTTGTGTAACTTCCTTAAACTTTTTCATGTTTCATAAAGTGGGATTAGCTAAGATGCGATCAACTAAAACTATTGTTAGTATATCAATGATTTTCATGTTAAGTACTTTTTTTCTTGCATTCTCGCAAGAGTCTGAGAAACACGAATTTTCCCCAATCTCCGAGAAAACAATTGAGGAAGGGGATTTCTATTTACCTCCCGGTACATACGTCAGACAGGATGTCTCTTTGTTAAGTCGGTTGACGGGAGAATACAGGAGAATTTCTTTCGACGATGACAGCGGAGTCTATGTATCACTCGATTTTTATCTGAAACGGCTTCTTAAAAGCCAGTACATACCCGGCAAAGAGTTTATAAAAGAAAATTCATTTTTTTATTCTGTTTCGGGGGACGAAGCGTTCGTCAACACACCTTGGTCGAATGGATACGACGTTGTCTATCTTCCTTACAAGGTCGAAAATTTGAAGGTCCTCGTTGCTATCACGCAAGATGATGCCTATGGTGCAACTTATGTATTTATCAAGCGAGACCAGGCTATTAATCCAGCGACTACCACCAAAGCAATTTTTCTTCCTGAAGTTTGTGATCTTATGCACTTCGAGCAATTGGCATCAAAGCCGGAGGCATATCCAAAGCCAGTGATTCAGGTGTATGCTCAAGACAGAATACTGTGTGTGGTAAGACCTAATGTATTCTCGACAGAAAGGATTCCCGTAAGTACAGCACTTTCTTTCAATGAGTGGTTTAATAGGTGTAAGGAAAGCGATAAAATCAATCGGGAATCGAAAAAAAGGCATGAGGTGATTCAAAAACTTGTTGATGTCCGACGTGAAAAGTGTACAAAACTCATTGCCACCGAATCCGGTCGTTTGGAATTGCTTGCGATGCTTACATCGGACGAAGGCAAGGAGGAATTTGACAACGATACGTCCCGTTACAATGAATTTCGAGCATTGCCTTTTGAAACCCTTCGTGATTATTATTGGAAGCAGCCGCGTGATGATAAATACGGATATTCTCCAGTATGGCCAGACGAAGTCATCACACCAGCAGAATCCAAAGCACTTCGAGCGTTGCTTCAATCGGAAGACAAAAAGGTCAAAGAGTATGCACTGCAACTTATAGAAGCCGCTCGTACAAGAAGTCTTTTGCCTGATCTTCTTAAAATGTGCGTGGACAAAGACTTAGTCCCGAATTTGCAAATGCTGTACATTGTTTCAAATGAATCGAATGCCAAGCCGCGTATTTACAATTATAATGTCTATCGACTGATCGGTATTTTTGGTGATGAAAAAACACTGGAAACACTCAAGGAGCTTCAAAAGGATGATAAACTATCGGCCGCAGTAAAGTCAGACATCCAACTGGCGTGCGAGGATATTCAAAGAAATATTGCCCAACACGAACGTGAGGAGCATAGTCGCTTGGATAAGGTAAAACTAATCCGTGAAGGCAAACTCGCAGTGCCAAGCGAAAGCCAGCTTTGGATTGACGCTCAAATACCTGCACCTGAGCCGGTTTCGGAAGATGGATTCCGCAATTGGGAGACAACAGACGGGTTGTTCAAAACGACGGCCAAGCTGACGGGGATCACAGGAAAAGATATTAAACTTCAACGCAAGGATGGAAAAACGATCAGCATTGAGTTGGACAGTCTTCGCCAACAAGATCAAGAATATGCCAGAGAGCTACTTGCCCCGAAACCGGAAAAGACAGAAGAAAAGTGAGTGTGATGCCATCGCTTGATGTCAAAAACCATGTCGGTTTGGTAATAGCAAGCCGACATGGGGCGAAAAAGCAATCCAAATTTCAGATAAATTTGTTCCGAAATGGTGTATTCATGGGAAAGTTTCAACCGAGTATTGGAGGTCATATACGACCTCCAAAGCAGGTCATACAGAAGGAAAAAAGAACGCCGGTTTCGTCCGATTCGTCTCAAAACAAGTCGAGACGTTTTGTCTTGAGATGGTTTGGCGGCGTATTGCTTGCCAGTCTTGTAATAGATAGTCAGCCCAGAAAAAGCCCGCAGGGCTTAGAAAAACAAGAAACTTTTCTGGTTTGCCGGGGTTAAATATTGCAATGTTTTCTTCCAAAAAACAGCGTATTCCTGAAAAACCTTGCATTTTTTGCCAACATGAAACCGAAAAAAACTTCCGAAACCGAACAGTCGCAGCTCCAGCTCTTTCAGTCGCGGCTCGATTCGCTGCTTAATCCCGATCATCCGCTCTTCATTCTCGCCAGGTTAATCAATTGGCACCACTTCGATCAATTTTACGCTCCGCTTTTTTGTCCCGATAATGGTGCGCCCGCTCTACCCACTCGACTAATGGTCGGGCTCGAATA
>JBOFQC010000540.1:0-12920 GCA_051660725.1 Thermoguttaceae bacterium | reverse complement strand
GCATCACGAAGTAACAATGGTCGATAACAATCCGAAAAAAATCCAACAAATTGACGCCGCACTTGACGTGACAACTATCACCGGTTCGGCTGCTCAATCCAGCATTCTTTTTCAGGCTGGCGTCTCGTCCGCCGATCTTTGCCTTGCAATGACCGGTAACGACGAATGTAATATGTTGGCCGCAAGCATGGCAAAAGCAATGGGCGCAAGCCGTGTAGCTGCTCGAGTTTACGGCAAAATATTCCGCGATTTGAGCACGTTTGATTATCAGCACCATTTTAAAATTGATCGGCTTCTGAGCCTCGAACATCTGACCGCAATGGAGTTCGCCCGGCGTATCAGGGAACCGGGCGCAATGGTTATCGAACACTTTGCACGCGGTGAAGTCGAAATGCAAGATGTAATCGTTTCACGCTCTTCAAAAGCAACGGGTGTTCCGCTGATGCAGTTGCGAATACCATCCGAGGTCCGAATCGGTACAATAAACCACGAAGGAAACGTCGCAATTGCAACTGCAAATGATGTCATTGAAGTGGGTGATCGGATTTCATTGATCGGAACCCGTGACGATGTGGAAACCGTGAAAAAAATGTTCCACACGCAACCTTCAAGCAGAAAAAGCGTTGTAATCGCAGGTGGCGGCGAAACCGGTTTTCACTTGGCGCAGGTTCTCGAAAATCGCGGTTACCGTGTGACAATTCTCGACGCTGACAGGCAACGGTGCGATTTCCTTGCGTCACGTCTGAAACGCAGCTCAATATGTCACAGTGACGCCAGACGAAAAATCGACCTAGAAGAAGAACGGGTCGGTGAGTCCGACATTTTCGTTTCCTGTCTCGGTGAAGATGAAGATAATATCATGTCTTGCGTCGAAGCGCAAGAGATTGGTGTCAAAACACTTATGGGTGTCGTGAGCAGACCGGATTACGCAAACGTTATCGGAAAACTCGGCATCACCGAAGCGGTCAGCCCCCGTGAAGTAATGGCTCGGCAAGTCGTCGGACTTCTTAACACCGGACCGATTATTTTCAGGAACAAGCATATTCTAGGTGGCGGTATTGATGTACTCGAAATCGAAGTGCAACCTGATTCGCCAATTACGAAAGACGTACTCAGAAATGTGAAATTACCTCGTCAGGGTATCATTGGCGCTATGATTCGAGAAGAGTTCGTTCAGGTGCCCGGTGCCGGTGACCAATTAAGAGCGGGTGATATCGTTGTCGCCCTTGTACAATCAACCTTTGTAGACGAATTCGTCGAAGCATTTGACACAGAATAATTATGCTACATTTATCAAAATTATCTTGTTTCCTTGTTGTATTGTTTGGTATTACATCTGCACAAACTGAGGCGGCACAACACAATGTGTTCGGAGCTAAACGGTTACCTTTTCGGGTAAAATCGGCTCCGAAACAATATGTACTCAGTGCTGCTGAGCCGCTTTTTCCTAACAATTCGCTTGACAACTGGATGCGACCTGACGGTTCGATGCCAGGCAAAGGTTGGGTGTTCGAAGAGGACGTGCTCGTTAGAAAATCTGGTGCCGGTGATATCATTACGAAAAAAGAATACGAATATTTCGTGCTTGAATTCGACTGGGCAATTGAACAAGGCTGTAACAGTGGCGTAAAGTACCGCCTGAAAAAATTTGATAATAATTGGCTGGGATGCGAATTCCAGATTCTTGATGACGCCGCTGTTGGAAAGTGGGACATGAATCCAAAAAACATGACCGGTTCTTTGTACGACGTTTATGCACCTGACGAAACCAAAAAGGTGCAACCGATTGGCGAGTTCAATCACGCGAAAATCGTGGTTTTCGGTAATAAAATCGAACATTGGCTCAACGATTCCAAAATTCTTACGGTTCATACCGGTTCTCGCGACTGGCAGGATAAAATTGCCAAGAGTAAATTCAACGAAGCGCCCGGCTTCGGCGAAAATCGGTTCGGACGAATTCTTTTCCAGGATCACGGCGGTGTCGTCCGATTCAAAAACGTCACAATCAGCGAATACGTTGCACAGTAAAATACAATACCGCCAAATTTTATTTGTCGATTATGTTTAGCCGCTGATCCTAGATCAGCGTTTACACCGCCTTAGTGGGTAATACCTACTTCGGTATAAAAAACAGTGCAAAAATTGCAGGCATCTTTTTTCTCTTTTTAATACTTGATATACTACTGAGCATTGAGCCGCCAACGTCAGTTGGTGGGTTCGATAGCGGCTTTCTTCAAAACTCGCTCCGATTTCGGAGAAACTGAACTACCAAATTGCCCCATTCAACTGTTCACTTGTTCTAAACCATTATGAAAAAACTACTTGCTTCTGTATTGTTGTTTGTATTTGCGTTTAGCGCGAATCTGTTTTCACAAGATGTAATCGGCTTGCCGGCAAGCAATGATTTGCCCAAATTATTCCGCGGTAAGGTCGTGTTCGCTGACCGACCTGAAGAAGGTGTGCCGGGTGCAAAAATTTTCTGGTACACAATGGGCAAAAACTCTTACGGTCAGGGAGTTGCCAAAACAGCCGCAAATGGCGAGTTTATTATCAATGACACCAATACAACCGACCTGCTTGCGATTGTTTATTATCAACCGGGCATGGAAAACGAGCCGGAATCCGAGGGAATCGACCCATTCGATGACACCGCAGTTGCCTCCTCCGATGAAAAGGAAAACGCGAATAAGGAGCCAATGCTTTGTGGCTGTGCGGTTTTCGCGATTGAGGATTCACCGACAATTAAGCTCGGCCACGGCAAAGCGATTAATGGCAAAATGATCAGTGCCGGCGATGACGCAAAACCGTTTGAGAACGTGAGTCTTTCGTGTGCTTTGCTCATCACCGACAAAAGTGGCAGTTCCAGATTGCATACAATTGGTAATGACAGGTACAACCTGAACAAATCGCTGCCGAGCTTGAACGATGTGAAAACAGATTCGGAAGGAAAATTCACTTTCGCACCGCTCCCTGAAGCACCTGAAGACATTGCCGAATTCGGGTACTATCTGGTCATAAACGCCGAAATTGAAATTAACGGTCAAACGCAGAAATCGCAGAATTATTACAGGCCGCTGACACCACGGGAAAATGGGGAAGAAGAAACGCTCCAACTTGACCGTTCGGAGCTTGAAGTTCGTGATTATTACTTGGAAAATTTTGTGTTCCCGTATATCCAGAACTACGGACCAGATGCAAATGAAGATGCAGTTAAACGCTTACTTGATCAGCAGTTAACCGCTATAAAAGGGAAAGATAAACCTGTTCTTTTGCTTCTTTATAATCCGGGCAAAGATATGGATGAGTACAACGAATCGCGAACCAAAGTCGGAAATGTGTTAAAGACATTTTTGTATGACCCGAACTTGAGCGAAGCGGTGAAAAAATATTATCTCACCGGCCTTAAAACTGGAGAAATGCAGTACATTCCCGAAGAAGACGGAAGTTATAGATACGAACCTCGTGAAAATGTCGTGGTAACCGAACTTGCGAAATCGCTGAAACCGGGACTCGAAAATGTCGATTTTATTACGCTCTGCATATTGGACAAAGACGGTAATCTGCTCATGTCGCAACCGCTTAACATGTTCATTGGTAAAGCGGTAAAATCGAATCGGGAAGTCGACGAACTCATTCCCGAACTGCTTTTGCCGCTGCTGGAAGCATTTGCCGAGTAATTTTTGAAGGTTCCAGCGAGCAAAAACAACTTTGGCCGTTTTGTTTAGTATACTGATCTCGTATCTACATTTTCAAGCCATTTTCATGCAAAAAAAATTCCAATTATTTTTGAAAGAATTTGGAAAGAAAATTGACTATTGCGCCCAAAGATGTTATAAAATGGCAATTATAAGTAGTTTGGTACAGTTGTACAGCACAAATGCGGAGCCCCCCTAAAACCGCAAAACGAAAGGAGATTCTTTTCATGGCAAAACATAAACCATATAATTATCCCAAATTACACAATGCCGCTTGGCCCGGTGTTGTTGGGAAAGGAGCACCCGGCGCAGAACCAACCATTGGCCTTGACACAATGCTTGATCTGACGGCAGCAGCCGAAGTGGACGGCATTAAATTTGACGGATTCGACCTTTTCCTTTACGAACCGCATATAAATATTGACGGTTCGGACGACGACATTAAAGTAATTGCGGAAAAAGCGAGTTCACGCGGCCTGGAAATCGGTACTGTAGTCGCTCCGATTTGGGCGGGAACAGGAGGCGGCTCTGCTATGGGAACGCCCGAGGAACGTAAGAAATTTCTCGAACAGGTTAAAAAAGGTTGCCATGTTGCTAAAAAATTACGTGAACTCGGTGTTCGGCCAAACGGTTGTGTGCGAATCGACACTGCTGCAAGTGTTGAAGCGTGGCACAGCGACCCGGAAGGGAACCAGAAGTTAATTGCCGACACGTTCACCAAGGCGTGTGATATTGCTGCCGAATACGACGAAATGCTGGCTTGTGAAGGTGAAATATGCTGGGGGGGCATTCACAGCTGGAGACGTATGCTGCAGATTCTTGAAATGGTTGACAGGCCGCAACATCTCGGGTTTCAGGCGGATATGTCGCACACGCTGCTGTACATGCTTGGTTACAATGCACCGGAAGACCGCATTTTGCCGGAAAATTTCGATTGGAGCGACACGGAAACCTTTGATCGGGCATACAAAAAACTGACCAACGCGCTTCGGCTCTGGACGATTGATTTGCATATTGCCCAGAATGACGGAACCGTTCACGGAAGCGGCGACCACGACAAAACCGGCAGACACTGTTTGGCAAAAGACCCGAACGGCAAGCTGGACATTGTGAAATACGCCGGTTTTTGGCTCAAAGACGAGGACGGTTTGCTTAAACGCTTCAACCACATCTGCTGGGACGGCTGCATGTTCCCGAATGAAGTCATGATGCAGCCGCAAACTTGGAACGACATTCTTGACGTCATGATTTCCGTCCGCGACAAATACGGTTGGAAGTAATTTATCTTTACATCAGACTCCTGAGTTAGCCCCGGAGCCCTGCTCCGGGGATCAACGCCGAGCAGGGCTCGGCGGCTAACATGCTTTTTAAAATTTTATATCTTTATATTGCGGGTTACTGATGAAAACGAATAAGTACTGTTTATGCGTGTTGATTCTGATTTTTCTGACCGCTTATTCAGCAATTGCGTCTGCTCAGTATGACAATAATCTTACCGACTTACAAAATGCCGCTGTGCGGAAAATGCAAAGTAACATATCCAAAATGCAATCACGTTCGTTTTGGAATGGTGACACCACTGTGATAACAGCAACCCAATTGTTACACCTCGATGATTTTCGCAACTCAATAGGTATCACGGACGAGCAGTACCAGAAACTACAAGAGGCTGATAGGCCTACAACAATACCACCAGAAGTCGAAAAATTGTTACTTGAGCAGGATAAACTCAATGATGAAACACCGGGAGGTGTATTTGGTGGAAACGCCTCGGATGAAACTGTGCAAAAGTTTCTTGATATGCAATAAAAAATTTATGCAATTATCTACCAAAACATTAACGACAATATAAACAATATTATTACACCGGAGCAGCGAAAAAAAATACATGAATTCCAAATTTCCATTATGTCGGATTTTCCAATTGTTTCACCGAACATGTTTGAAGCACTCGACTTATCCGATGAGCAGCAGGAAGAACTTGCAGGCATAAAAAAGGAAATGGACGCTGAGTTTGAAAAGCATTTGGACAAATTGGCAGACATTGAAAACAAATGCGACGAAATGGTGGCAAGCGTGAGTAAAGAAAAAACAAAAGAGGTAAAAAGCATTGATGAAAGAACTAAAATTATTAATGGTATCTCAAAGGAGTTTAGCCAATCAAATCCTGAATACAAAAAGTTGATTAATGAGAGAAATGAATCCAACGAACTGTTTGCACACAAATTGAAATTCAAAATGTTCGACGTGTTGACAGACGAGCAGTTGGAAAGGATGTCCGAGTTGATTAATAATCCGCCTGACAAATACAAGAGTGCGATTGCGACTATTCGCGAGAGGTTCAGAGCAGAAGCAGAATCACAAACCGGCGAGTGGCGGCCCGGCATTAATTCCTGGAAGCCGGGCGATGGAATTCCCGAAGAATACTTGCAGCACCGCAAAGAACGCACTCAACGGTTTCCGAAGAAAACGTAAGCCTAAATTACAATGAATAATACAGCGAGCCGGGGACGTAAGTCCCCGGGTAATTTTACTTTTTCTAAACTTTAAACGTCACTGCTGCGCAAGAGGAATGGGCTGCGTATTGTTGCCTGCGTATCTAACAGAATCCGAATACGAGTTCGGATGTGTTGAAGCACCAATCAATTCATTCTGCGGCGGATAAACTCCTGTACGCTGTTCCAATCTCATTATACGTTTTTCCGTATTGGATAACCGCTGGTTAAATAATGGTTCCGTCGCATTGTTCTCTGTTTTGCCGCCAAAAGAAAGAGCAAGGCAACCTGACAATGGTGTCACAGCAAGTAACAACAAAGCCAACTTCTGTGTGATATTATTCTTCATAATTCTTTGGTTTTTTGGTAGTCCAGTTTCTCCGAAACTGTAGCGACTTTCGGAGAAAGTCGCCTACCTTGTGATTCACGGCTGCAAATATTTTTCCTGCTGATGCCTGACGCCTCAAGCCTCAACTTGGAATTTACGCAAAATTTATCTTGGAGTCAGTATTGCAAGATGTATACTGTAACCCGTCATAATACAAGAGGAAGAATAGACAAATGGCCTGTGTCCAGTCAAGACCAAAAAACATACGTTTTCGTGTACTCGCGGATTTTCAAGAAAAAACAGAATCGCTGTATAAATTTGCTGCGATTAAAGTAAACCATTACCAAGATTGCATTTGCGAGTTTCGACATCCTGAACCGGAATCAGCGGCCAAATAAAAAAGGCCAAATTTTCGTTTGGCCTTTTATTACCTTCCTTACCTGTTTTACGCAGTATAACTTACCATTATATTATTTAACTTTTATCGGCGTCATTTTAGACTCGATTTTTCTGACGATTTGGTCGAGCATCGGGTCGGGAGTTCCCAAATCGAATTGACTAGCAAACGTATCAAGCAGATTTTGCACTTGCTTGCCGCGTAACAGCAAACCATATTGGTCAACGCTGTCCAGAAACGCTTGGGTTGCTACCTGCCGTATATTCACCGGCAATGAATTGGTCAGCACGTAATCGGCCAATAATTGCTGTGCGCTGTTGGAACGGATTTGCGCAATAAGCGGCAACGCTTCTTCCGCCAAGGCCATTGAGTACGCGGATTCAGTCGCAATTCTCTCAAGGTTGTCAACGTTGTACATACCAGTCGGAAGTTCTTTTTTCGCAAGTTTACGTTGAATATCCGCAAGCGATTTCAACGCCTGTTTGGAAAATTCGAGCCGTTTTTCTTGCGGTACAGCTTTTGCGCCGGTTTTTTCATACAACAGGTTGACCAACCATTCGGCATCCTGACTCGTTGACGGATATGGTAAAACCATTGCGAGAGAATAAACGAAACTTGTGTTCGATCTGGTCCGTTCTTCTTCCGACATTAACGGCAACGGAGTCGTTATTGGAGTCGTGTTTTTAAGCTGTTCCTCGTCCATTGAAAAAATCGCTACCGGGATGTTTCTCGTTTTGAAACCTTCACGCATCTGCTGAACGAAAACCGGAATTATTGGGTTTTTACAACGTGAATCCACAACGACCAATTCCACGTCGGGCGAACTTTCCGCTTCTTTGAGAACTTCAGCACAGTTTGTGACGATTTTCGGCACGTATCCGAGCTGTATGAGGTAATCTGCGATTTTCTGTGCTTCCGCAATTGTGGGTGTCGCGACAATTGCTATTCTTTTCCCTGTTGAACGCGAAACCCAAACGAGTTCGTCCACTACCAGACTTGAGCCGGGATACGGTTTGCTCGGATTAAATTTCATTATCACTTCCAGAGCGGCAGCACGAACCCTCGGATCACCAGCAGTTAGCGCTTGAACCAACGGTCTCGGAAGAATACGCACGTATTTTTTGGGTGTACTTGTTTCTTTCGGATAAAGAATAGATTCAGCGTCGCCGAGTTGACCGAGTTTAACAATTGCCGCGACTGCTTCTTCGTTTTTGTCGTTTTTTATTGCGTCGAGCAGAATTTGTTCGAGCTTGGCAATGTCAGTATTCTGCTGAATAATATTAACTTCCGCCTGAATTTTATTATCACGGGCAAGCAAATCGTTTTTCAGTAATGAACTTGCGTCTTCGCTTTCCGTGCTTGGTTCGTTATTCCCTTTGAATTCGCGTGCTCCGTCAATAATCAGCTTGGCAGCGATTTTTCCCTGCGGCTCAAGAGCCGTGCTACCTAGAAGTTTAATAACTTCGTCGGAACCGAGTTTTTCATTGATTTCGGCAAGCTGTTCCGGTGTCGGGTTCGCGTCGAGAAACTTTTTAAGCAAAACGCCTGCAACTTCCGGTCTGGCTGACCTAGCGAGAAGAAGTGCGGTTTCCAGTAACTCAAGTGGATCAGTAATGTCACGCCAAAGCAGTACCGATTCAACGGCGTCTTTACGGTTCAAATGCTTTTGGTAACCTTCAAGAATTCGGTCAACTGCATTTCCGCTGTCCGGCGAAAGCCCCTGCTGTTCCAAAATCGTGGCAATCACATGCCCGCCCAGTTGGTCGGCAATGTCGAAAAGCTCACGATCAGAAACCTCTACATCTGCGAAACGTATAAACAGCTTCTTTATTTGCTGTGCTGATTGTTTATCATCAACATATTTTATAAGAATATAAGCCGCTTTGATCATTTCCAAAGGGGTTACATCTTCTTTATCAGCGGTCAACAGTGCTTCGGCTTTGTCGAGTAAACTGAACGCTTCTTCCGTTGAAATTGGAACATGCGTGTCTGGAACCTCATTAACAGAAACGCTGCCAGAATTTTGCAGGTTTAATTTACTGCTTTTCTGGTTTGCAGTTTGTTTCTGCGTATTGCTCGGCTCAACGACATTATTCGTCGGTTCGTCTTGTTGACCGAAAGATATGACAAGCGGATCGTTTTCTTCTTCGATTATTTCTACATCGTCGAAAAAATCTTGCGCAATCAATTGGCTTGAAACTGGCGCAAAAAATAAGCCAGAAATAATACAAACGCAAAAGTTCACTAAAACAGTATTGAAAAGACGCATAAACATCGGTTATTTAGTTGTGATTTGGTGTAGATGAATATCTCATCATATTTATCGCATTGCAAAACCTTAATTCAGTTGCTAAATTACGAAAAAATATGCGTTATACAAGAACACATGCTCCGAATATTCTGAATATGCCACTTACAACGGCTGCGCCGTGGGATTGCAATACTTCGATTATACCTTTTGCATGCCATGAATAATTACGATTTCAGTAATCGTTCGCGGTTTTTAAGGAGTTTGGTCGGCGACTTTCTCCGAAAGTCGCTCCAGTTTCGGAGAAACTGGACTACCTATGATTAGTACTCCGGGACTGGGATGAAAAAATTTACGCAATAATTGCGCAAAGGTCAGCACAACGATAATCTATATATTAGATACGTTATTAATTTTTTCTGAAAAAATTGCTGCCGAAAATAATAATTTTTTCTATTCTTTTCTGGAGCCGCTGTTGAATTCATATAAATTGTACATATAACGGCAGAGTCGGAAATTTTGGAGTAAAAATACTACTGATGTAAGCAATGATTATTTTGATCTTGACAAGAGAACCGGTAAATTGATACTGTTTTCATAATTCCTTGCCGTTTTATCGGTTAGGTAAAATGTTAAAACTACATAAGTTACACAGTATTTTTTGAATCAAAAATGTATTAACCACTAACAAAAATCTGGGGCAGCAAATGAACAGTACAAAGTTTTATACTTCGTCGGTGCCGAGTGCGCGCAATTACGACGAAGACCATTCGGACAGTCGAACAGACAGTCGTAATTTTTCAACTTTATTATCATCGCAATCTGGCCAACATCGAGATGAATCTCGTTATGCTGGTCATTCACAGGAAAACACTGTTACAAAAGATTACAGTTTTTCATCGGATAATTACGAAGCAAATCCCAGAAATGGTGTTTTGCTTGTAAGTGCCAATCCGCAAACACGTTCCACAATGCGGAACGTTTTGGAACAGGAAGGATATTCGGTCCGCGAAGCAGCCTGGAGCGAACAGGTAATTGCTCATGTCGGAAACGATATCTCCGTTATTCTAATCGACTCGGGTACTAAAGACGGACAAACAGCAGCTCTATGTAAATTCATTGCTAGTCGTTTTCCTGAAATTCCAATTGTCGTCATGGATGATCCTGCAAATGATCTTGAACAACGCAGGGCGATAATCAAGCACTCGACTTCGTATTTGACGAAACCATGTGACCGGGTTCAACTTATGTCGTGTTTGTCACAAGCGGTGAAAACATACAAATACCAGAAGGAAAACCAGGCTCTTAAGCAACTTATAGGTTTGCCGACGCTTCCGATGAGTATAAACGGCACATCGTTGGCAGTTCAAACTTTGTGCAAGCAAATCGAGGCATTTGGTCGATTGGACAGCACCGTTCTAATCTCGGGAGAACGCGGAACTGGCAAAAATATAATTGCCCAGCTTATACATCAAGCCAGTGCTCGGGCGAAATACCCATTTTTCATTTTATCATGCAACTCGATTCCGTCTGAAATAATGGAAGCCGACATGTTCGGATACGTCCAAAACCTCATGGGCGAAGTTCAATCTGAACGCATGGGACGTCTCGAATTAATGTCGCATGGCACTTTATATCTCGATAATGTCGAGGCTCTTTCGCCGTTCCACCAGGCAAAATTACTTACGTATTTACAGGATCGAACGTACCGACCAATCGGAAGTAATGAAACCCGTACTGTAGATGCAAGAATAATTGCTTCGACTCGCGGCGGATTAGCAGTTGCTTGTGCTAAAGGGAGATTTCGGGAAGACCTGTTTTTCAAATTGAGTTCGATGACAATTACTGTTCCGCCACTTCGCGAAAGAATCGAGGACATTCAGCCGCTTTGCCGTGATATAGTCATTCGTCTTGCGCGGCAGTTCGGGACAAACCAGCCGATTGTTTCGACTGGGGCGATTCACAAACTCAAGCAATATTCCTGGCCGGGAAACATTTATGAATTGGAAGCGGTACTGCAACGAGCAATGGAATTGTCGAAAGACAGTACGATTATTTCCGAGGACGACATTACATTTGATCCGGTTGCTTGCGAAAATATGCAAGGAGACGGAACAATGGGTTTGGCCGGGCTGACAATGGCTGACATTGAACGACGTGCTATTATTGAAACGATTCACGCTTGCGGCGGAAACCGTGCTCAAAGCGCACAAAAACTCGGAATCAGCGAAAAGACGATTTACAACAAGATCAAACAGTTCAAGCTACGTGGAATTGTTTAACACAATTTGGGTATTTTTATACCGGAGCCTTGTTTATTCCACGGCTAACATAAACCGGAAGCATCTGAATGGCAGGGCGGCTTTTCTTCAGTAAAGCGATTTTAATCCTTTTCATTGCGCTTTTCTCTTTCGCTTTACTTTTCCAAACTGTCATTTAGCTTTTCCGTTCTCACACATTGGCTTCTGCTCACGCAAATTAAACTTTTTAGAGAAACTTGTATAATCATATTTTTTCTGATAATATATTGGTTGTGGAGAAGTGGTAAATTCTTAGTATAAAAAAAGTTACCCAACAACAAGGAGATTTGACATGAAAAAATACGTTTGTACAGTTTGCGGTTTCGTTTATGATCCAGCAGTTGGCGATCCAGACGGCGGCGTTGCTCCCGGAACAGCTTTTGAAGATATTCCTGACAACTGGGTCTGCCCAGAATGCGGAGTCGGTAAAAACGACTTCGAGCTGCAAGAGTAACGGTAATTATTGACTATTTACCCCGGTAGGGGTTGTGGGTACCGCTGCCGTACTCACCCGTAATGACAGTCGGACAGAAAAAACGTCTAATACCATACCCGCCAACTGACGTTGGCGGCTCGCTCTATTCCAACTCTTATACTGTCGCCCGGCATAAACTGCATGTTTTCCAATTTTGGGTAAGTGTCTGCGCATAAATATCATTTCAAATTTATTTCCTTACGGTGTAATTCCATTCGCCATGAAATTTATCTGGTTTCAATCTCACCGATGCCAATTCGGTGTCACTTACCTCAATGCCTGTTTTATAAACTCTGGTGTCAACGGCACATTTCACCGTTAGACCATTACTCGTCGCCGTGTTCGAAAAGGAGCGGACCGATTCACGCCTCGACGGCAGGTCGCGGGAGGTGGAACACTTCACGCGAAGATACTTATGCCTGAACGGCAGGTTCCTGCCTTACCGGGCTCCGGTATAACATTAAGCTGACGTTCAGTAAAAATTAAATTTTCACCCGCTTGACAAATCCGTGGCAGCGTGCTATTCTCGCAGCACGTGCTGTGCCAGCAGCATGTATTATTACGGTCAATTTATTAATGATGGTAAAAAAATTAATGTCACAACAAATACCAAAACTTGAAAATCTCGGTTGGAGAGAACGGCAAATACTCGAAGCCGTATACAGATTGGAAGACGCTTCCGTTTCTGAAATTCTTAAGGAAATTCCTGAACCTCCGACATACAGCGCAGTTCGGGCAATACTAAACATGCTTGTACAAAAGGGTTATCTCGAAACCCGCCGCGATAAAGTCCGGTATCTTTACCGCCCCGTTGTTGCGAAAAAAACTGTTAGAATATCAATGCTTAGAAGCAGTCCCTAAACTCTCAGAGTCCGAGTTTTTCAAGGCGGGAAGCCATTTTTTGAATCATCGAAATATAAATCATCGCCACACTGCTGTCCGGACTACCTTCGTAATCTTTACTGTGGCGGCGATCGTGCGA
>JBOFQC010000539.1:0-3465 GCA_051660725.1 Thermoguttaceae bacterium | reverse complement strand
TGGCGGCTTTTCCTTGACACACAAGCACCGCCTCCAAACGATATTTACAATGACGTTGACGGACCGACTCCGAACTTACGTACTCCGGTTCTTATGGTTCCGTACTCGACTCTCGTTTTCCTGGCAGAAGTAAAGTGAGAGGTTAGACTTCAGAATTTAGACGTTGGATGTTAGAAATCTAATGTCTAACGTCTAGCGTCTAGCGTCTAAATACTTAAAAAAAATGATTTTTTTTCGATCTGAAATTACGACCTTGAAAGGTTACGAACCGGGTGAACAACCGCAAGGCAACGAAGCTGTAAAACTTAACACAAACGAAAACCCGTATAGGGCAAGCGAATCGGTATACGAAGCAATTGTGAAAGCGGCTGAAAAAGGCCTTTCACGGTATCCCGACCCGGTAGCTAATTCGTTTCGGCAAGCAGCGGGCGAACTGTTGGGCGTTGATCCAAACTGGATAATGTGCGGAAACGGCAGCGACGACCTGCTTACGATTTTGACGCGTACATTTGTCGGAGAAGGGGAACTAGTAAGGTTGCCTTATCCTTCTTACATTTTGTACAAAACGTTGGCCGAGATTCAGGGAGCGTTAGCGGACATGGTTCATTTCCGTGAAGATTGGACCTTGCCGGGCCGGTTTTCGTCGAATCCAGCTTCGCTTTCGCGGCATACTGGTGAAGAAGGCAAAGAAAGAGAGCGGTTACGCTTGGCTTTTTTGCCGAATCCCAACTCTCCGTCAGGTACGATTTTGCCGCCGGAAACGGTACTCGAAGTTGCGAAAAAACTTCCTTGTCCGTTGGTTGTCGACGAAGCCTACGCAGACTTTGCCAACGTGAATTGCGTCAGCTTGGTCGAACAGTGCGAAAAAGTAATCGTGCTTCGTACATTAAGTAAATCGTACTCACTTGCCGGTTTGCGGTTCGGGTTCCTGATTGCCCAACCTCAGATGATCGAACAGCTTATGAAGGTTAAGGATTCGTACAACTGCGACTCGATTTCAATTGCGGCGGCAACGGCTGCGATTACCGATCAGGTGTGGCGAACCGAGAATTGCCGCAAAATCCTGGCTACTCGTGAACGGTTGACTTCACGGATGCGAGAGCTGGGATTTACCGTGCCGAACTCATTTGCGAACTTTACGTGGAATACAAGGAGCGACGTGCCGCTGAAGCCACTTTACGAACACCTGAAGGAAAACGGTTATTTGACGCGGTACATGAATTACCCCGGTTGGGGTGACGGTTTAAGAATAAGCGTCGGAACCGACGAGCAAATAGAAAAAGTCCTCGAACTTGTCGAGGAAAAAATTCTTGTTTGAAAAAACGAACCGTTCACGGTTTTTTAAGGAGTTAGGTGAACAGGTGAACAGGTGATTCGAAACTCCTAACTCCTAACTTCTATCTTCTGCCGTTCAATAATTTCTTTGTAGAAGTCGACGTATTGTTGTGCGCTTTTGTCCCAAGACCATTTGCAATTCATGGCGTTAAGCATTAGTTGGCGCCAAATTTCCGGCCTGTCACTGTAAATTTGCAGCGCTCGCCAAATTGAGATATTCAGGTCGTGAGAAGAAGCGTCCTTGAAACTGAAACCATTTGCAGTTCCGGCAGCGATGTTTTCCTCGTTTGCGTCAATTACAGTGTCGGCCAATCCGCCGGTTTCATGAACAATTGGAAGCGTGCCGTATAATTGGCTGTACATTTGGTTCAGCCCACACGGTTCGTAACGACTTGGCATAAGAAACATGTCCGCTCCGGCCTCGATTCTGTGCGCGAGAGGATTTGAGAACTCCGAACGGAACGCGATGTTGTGCGGAAACTGATTCTGTAATTCGTGTAACCACCACTCGATACCGGTGTCGCCGGTTCCGAGAAAACAGTACTGCAAATTGTGATTGCGAATCCAATCCGGTGCGGTCTCTAAAATCAAATCGATTCCTTTTTGGTGCGCCAAACGTCCGACAACGCCGAGCAACGGAATCTCTGGAGCTTGCGGAAGTCCAAGTTCACGTTGCAGTTCCGACTTGCATATTGGTTTGTTCTCGAATACGTTTTCGGTGTCGTATTTCCTCGGCGTATACTTATCGATTTCAGGCGACCAGGTGTCAACACAAACGCCGTTTAATATTCCACGCAGCGAATCACTTCTGAACCTAAGAACCGAATCGAGATTGCATCCGAACTGTCCGGTTTGAATTTCCGCCGCATAACGAGGACTTACGGTACTGATACCGTCAGCGAAAACAATACCGGTTTTCAGCATGTTAAGTTTTCCGTAAAACTCCATTTTGTCGAAAGTGAAATACTTCCAATCAATTCCGGTAAGGAGCATATCCCAGTGCCAAAAAATTCCCTGGTACGCTAAGTTGTGAATGGTATGAAGCGACCTTATTCCAGAATAGCGAGGCTTATCCTGATACATTGTTTTCATGTAGGCCGGTATGAGTCCGGTCTGCCAATCATTCGAATGTATAATGTCCAAATCGAGGTTTAGCAGTTCAACCGCTTCCATCACCGCTCTGGAAAAGAAAACATAACGTGCGCAGTTGTCCTGATAATCTTCTCCCCGGACATTGTAGATTCCCTCCCGATCATAATATTCGTCCTGTTGAACAAGGATTACTTTTACGTTGCTGAAAGGAATCGTTGTTTCCAATAGGCTGCCGCGTACAATTTTTTCGCCGATTGGAATTTCAAGCTCAATTCCAAGATTCTTGATTGGCAGTGCGGAAAGAAAAACCGACCTATAAGCGGGAACAAATAAATACACATTATGCCCGAGTCTGCTAAGAGCTGTTGGTAGCGAACTACTTACATCAGCGAGTCCCCCTGTTTTGGCAAAAGGAACCGCTTCACTTGCCGCAAATAAAATATCCATTTTCTGTGTATATTACTGGAGACGGTTGAACTTCCTGAAGTTGGTTTTCAGGAAAACTTGTATACTATACGCCGTCAATAAATTAAAGTTTGATTACCTGACAAACTCTTTCTTTTCCATAAAGGTGAGGCAAGGAAAATTCGTTAAAAAACCACGCTTGCCGTGCTACCTTAAAATTAGCATAAACTACGCAAAATGGGAGGCTCTAAGCAGATGAAAGGTGTATTTTTTTATTTTTTACAAAAAATTTTGGGAATTACAATACAACTTGTTACAAAAGTAAATTTCGGAAAAATAAGAAGTCTGCAAAATTCAAGCAGAGTTTAACGATTATTTGTGGATTTATACGCAAATGCTGTTATAACGCAATAAAAACCGGCGTTATCGCTAAACTCCCGCGATTCTTTTTATTTTATTTAATCGTTAAGATCGGTTTTGCCGATAAAAATGATGAAGTGATATTTCAACTTCGATTTTGTATCAGCGTTTACTACCCCCCCCCCCTCCCAAAAACTAATCAGCCTTGACTCACAAGAAGCTTTTTGGATTGAAAAAATGAAAATTTCTACTTGTTTACTAATGTTTGTGTGT
>JBOFQC010000538.1:0-3070 GCA_051660725.1 Thermoguttaceae bacterium | reverse complement strand
CTGCTCACCTGCTCACCTGCTCACCTGCTCACCTGCTCACCTGCTCACCTGCTCACCTGCTCACCTGCTCACCTGCTCACCTGCTCACCTGCTCACCTGCTCACCTATCACCTATCACCTACAATCATGGATCCATATTTTCAAGACATGTTTGCCGAGCGAATCGGCGGTGCTAATTACGGTAAAGGAACCGAAATCTATAAATTCGAAAAGATTAAACGGGCCAAACGAAAAGCACTAGCGGATTTTCCTGACCGTCCACTTCTCGACTTCGGAATCGGCGAAAACGACGCAATGGCTGACGATATGGTACGCCAATGCTTGAACTACGAAATGAACAAGCTGGAAAATCGTGGGTACGCTGATAACGGGTGTCTCGAATTCAAAGAAGCCGTTGCCAGATTTATGCAGAAAAAACTGCACGTCACGCTTGATCCGGCAACCGAAATCAACCACTGTATCGGTTCGAAAACAGCGTTGGCAATGATTCCGAACGTGTTTATAAATCCCGGCGACATAACGCTTATGACGGTTCCGGGCTACCCCGTTGCGGGAACTCATACCAAATACTGCGGCGGTACCGTGTATCCGCTTCCGCTGAAAGCCGAAAACGATTTTTATCCCGACCTGAACGGAATCCCTGAAGATATCAAGCAAAAAGCGAAACTGCTCGTGATAAATTATCCGAACAGTCCGACAGGTCAGGTCGCAACGGTTGCTTTTTACAACAAAGTGGTGGAATTCGCAAAAGCGAATAATATAGTCGTGGTTCAGGATGCGGCCCATTTGCCGTTCCAGTTCCGAGGCGAACCGCTCAGTTTTCTGGAAGTGCCCGGCGCAAAAGACGTCGGAATCGAAATTCATTCGCTTTCCAAAGGCTGGAACATGATCGGCTGGCGAATCGGTTGGGTTTGCGGTAATTCGCTAATCGTTCGTGCTTTTTCCGACGTGAAAGATAACTCGGACAGCGGCCAATTCCTTGCAATTCAAAAGGCGGCAATTGCGGCCCTTGACAACCACGAAATTCTGGACCAATCGCGAACGAAATATTTCAGGCGGCTGCAAAAATTGGTCGACACATTGCAGGAACTCGGATTTCAGTGCGAAGTGCCCGGCGGAACGTACTTCCTGTACGTAAAAGCACCGGTTGGTTTGGAATCAGGCAGAAAATTCGCAAATGCGGAAGAAGTTAGCCAATTCCTAATCACCGAAAATTCAATCTGCACCGTTCCGTGGGACGATGCCGGTGCGTTTTTACGGTTCTCCGTGACGTACATGGCTGAAGACGAAACCGCCGAAGACGAGCTAATGGCCGCACTCGCTGACAGATTAGCGGAAATCGGCTTTGTTTTTTCATAACCGCTCACGATGTTGTCAAAGGAGTTAGGAGATAGGAGGAAGAACAGGTGAAAGTGGAGCCGACCAACGAGAGGCGATTCACTTCACGCGAATCGCACCGCCTGGACGGCAGGTCCCCTGTTCACCTAACTCCAAAATTCTGCGGAAATGGGTACGTTTTTTCTTGATAATTACTATGAACACAACTCTGTCATATAAAGAACTTTGCGACAAGTTGGCACCGTACGGTCAAGAGCATCTTCTGCGATTTTGGGATGTGCTTTCGGACGATCAGCGGTGTCGTCTTGCGGATCAAATTACGGCAGTTGATTTTTCGCTTGTTGCGGAACTTTACCAAAATCGTGATGCCGTGATTGACACGGCACCATTTGAACAACGAGCGAAAGAGCCGCCGGCGTACAAACTCGGCGTTCTTTCCGAGCCGATTGTTGATGAGTCAACTGGCCAATCTGTGTTGCCAGCTTATTCGGCAAAGACGAAAATTTCCAAGCAGGACGCAATATCTGCCGGGAAAACAGCTCTTGCGGCGGGATCGTACGCTGTCATTCTGGTCGCTGGTGGGCAAGGAACACGTCTCGGTTTTGATCAGCCTAAGGGAATGTTTCCAATCGGACCGGTTAGTGGTGCCACGCTTTTTCAAATTCACCTGCAAAAAGCGATTTCAGTTGCGAGGAAATACGGCGTCAGTATTCCATTTTGTGTAATGACCAGCCCGGCAACGCATGAAGAAACGGTACGGTTTCTCGACAAAAACGATTGGTTCGGCTTGCCGGAATCAGATCGGTTCGTTTTCTGTCAAGGCACAATGCCGGCGGTGTCACTTGCTGACGGGAAAGTGCTTCTTGCCGAACGGGATTCAATTGCTCTAAGCCCGAACGGTCACGGCGGTATGTTGGCGGGCATTTCGCAAAAACCAGATTCGGTTTCCGACTCAATTTTGGACAAATTGGCTGCTCGTGGTGTCAAGAACCTGTTTTATTTCCAAGTGGATAATCCGTTTGTGGATATATGTAATCCTGAATTTATCGGTTACCACATTTTGAGCCAGTCGGAAATGACGAGCCAAGTGATACGCAAACGTGAACCCTCGGATAGGGTTGGTAACGTAGTCGAACTTGACGGCAGATTGCACGTTATCGAATACAGTGACATACCGGCAAGTTTAGCGAATAAAACGACTTCTGACGGTTCACTTGAAATCTGGGCAGGCAGCATTGCGGTGCATCAGTTCAACGTGAACTTCCTGAAGCGAGTGGCACCAATTGCCTCGGCGTTGCCTTTTCACATTGCAAAAAAGAAAGTGTCTTATGTCGACACCGTGAAAGACGCAGTTGTGACGCCGTATGAACCGAACGCGATAAAATTTGAGCGATTTATTTTCGACCTGATGCCGTCAGCGGATAATTCCGTTGTTGTGGAAGTTGATATTCCGCACAATTACGGGCCGCTTAAGAATGCGCCGGGTTCGCCAAGTGATTCGCCGGAAACCGTCAGGAAACAGTTATCCGAGCTGTACACGGAATGGCTTACCCAAGCTGGTATCAAAGTGGTGCCAGGAGTAGCCGTTGAGATTTCGCCGTTGTACGCAAACGGAGCCGACGATTTGAAAGCCAGATTGCAAAAAGAAACGTCGGTTCCCGAATTGATCGAAAAACCGACGTGTTTTGTGTAAACAATAAACAAAATCGTTTGTCATTTCTATTTTGGGCGG
>JBOFQC010000537.1:0-2226 GCA_051660725.1 Thermoguttaceae bacterium | reverse complement strand
AGTTACGCCGTGAGGTTGTTGCCTGGGCGATGCAGTGCAACGAAAAACAAAAAGGCGTCCAATGGCACTTCACGATAGATAACGCAAGGACAAAACTCGAATCACTATATCCTAAATTTAAATACTGACAACGCACTAGTGTGCAATGTCGGCTCCCAGAATTATCGGGACGGTCTCGAAAACGAAGAAGACTGGAAAAAATTCGTCGCCGCCGTAAAAAGTGCAAGAGAAATTGGTCTACGTATCTGGATTTACGACGAAGACGGTTACCCAAGTCCAGAAGCTGGTGGGCTCGTGCTTAAAAACAATCCGGAGCTTGAGTGCCTTGCACTTGTGTTCGACGAAAACGAGTCGGATAAGGAAAAACGGTTTTTCGTCCGACCTGCTTACGAGTTTACACATGCCGCGAATAATTTTGCTGCCGCGAGAAGATATCCGAACCTTCTTGATGAAAAAGCGACGCAAAAATTCATTGAAATAACGCACGAAAAATACCGAAACAAACTCGGCCCTGAGCTTTTCTCGCAAATCGAAGCGTTTTTCACTGACGAACCTTCATCAAACGCTGTAAATATCGGTGAGCTGCCGGAATCCGTAAAATCCCAAGTGCGGATTGATGACCCACTTGATCCAAATATAAAACCGCTACCAATGGTTCCGTGGTGTAATGATTTCGAGGAAATATTCAACGCACGATTTGATAAGGAACCAGGCACCAGAACGGAATTTTCTTCTCATTTAGAGAAATTATTTGGCAAAGAGAACCAACCGCAGAGTTCGGATGACTCTGCCGACTCTGCTGATACCCCTACTTCTCCCCCTGCGTTAGCTCAAGGAAACAGCGTTGTTCGAGCAGCAACGCCGGAAGAGATTGAGTATTCGCAAAGTTGGCGTAACGGTTTATTCAAACAACGTTTTTGGTTTTTAGTCAGTGAACTTGAAGCAGAAAGATATTACGGACAGATTCAGGATTGGTGCAAAAAAGCTGGCTCGTCGGTTCCGACTTTGGATGATCCGAACAAGCCGTTACGACTTGCTTCGAGTGGTCACACATTGCACGAAGAGCCAATTGTGGCGCACGTTCCACTTGACGGGAACAAGCTTAAAGTTCTTCGCCGCTTGGATTTACCGGGACTCGACATGCTAAACAGCGACCCACGTGCTGTATTCTGGGGAGCGTGGAAAGCGGTGATTTTTCCCGCCTCGGCTGCCGCACTTGAAAATCGTCGGCTCGTGATGTCGGAAGTAAGCGATTTTTCGCAAATAATGGCGGGTGAAGGTGATGTAAGCCTCGAAAAAATGTGTGCCGCCAGTAGTTGGCAGGCCGCGCTTGGTGTCACTGAGTTCACGCTTTATTTCGGTATTAAAAAGCGGACAAACGCTGCCGGAACCGACCTGACCGCCGAAGAAACGCATAAAAAATACTCCGAATTTATCGGACGCTTAAACTCCGTGCTGAGAAAAGCGGTTCCTGTGCGAAATGTTGTTCTAGAATACCCAATTTGTGAACTAGCGAATGAATACATTCCGTTTGCCGACCCAATTGATCTTAAAAAGCAGTCGGCGAGAACGCAAGAGCTTATTGCGCAGTTCGAAAACAAAGCTGACCAGCTCTTGAAAAAGCAGATTCCGTTTATTGTTTCCGACTCTTCACCAGACATAAGTGAATTGGCCAACAAGCATTTCGTATATACAACTGATGAAGTACCGGGAGCCGCGTTGTCCGAGGAAGTATTCTGGTATTTGCCTAAAATTTCGCCGTCCAGCGATTGGATAGTGCTTGGACAGTTTGAACGAGATGATAAAATGATCTTTTTGCTTTTGAACACGGACGAAAAACCGTACATCGGCAATTTGCTTTTACCGACTGGTGAGCAGATAAGGATGACCCCGTCAACGCAAAATGACGAAATTCAAAAGACGCTGAAAAACAAAAGAAACTGGTCGGTTCTCGACCCGGCAACCGGCGAAATCAAAGAGATAAAAGTTGACAAAATCACGGAAACGATACCACAAAGAGCGCAGGCGATTAACGACGTGTTGGAAAGTATTCCGGTTGAGTTATCACCCAACCAAACATTGATTTTTGTCGGCGACAAATTTTAGTTACTACCGTGTTTCGCAAGGTAGGCGACTTTCTCCGAAAGTAGCTCCAGTTTCGGAGAAACTGGAGCTACCTATACAAAAATACCACTTACACACCTCTTTTTTTCAAAAAAATGTCCC
>JBOFQC010000536.1:0-6040 GCA_051660725.1 Thermoguttaceae bacterium | reverse complement strand
CAATTAAAGACGGGAAACATGCGGACGGGAAAGCCGCGAGAGCAAGTAATAACATACAAACTTTTGCGGAATTTGGACTGATTTTTTCCATCAAGGCAGTTACATTCATTGATGAAACAGCGGAATCGGGGCTTAAACCTTGAGCACCAGCGACGATAAGAAGTGCGAAAGCGCCGGTGAAAACAGTAGCTAACACGATACCAACAAGACCGCCGAGTTGTACCGCTTTTGCGTCTTTGTTATTGGACCCGAAATCACATCCAGCGGCACCGGCTGTTGCAAAGAAGCCGACTATGTAAGCACACATAACTGACAGCACACCAAGCGCTTGGTTGCCGTAAAGCGAAACCGGTTTCGCACCTTCTTCCGCACCTGCTATTAATTGCGTTGGGTTGAACGACCCGAGACCGCCTGCCGTTTGCGAAAACCAGAAAAGTAATACTCCAATCGGAATAATTGGTGTGAAGGACGAAACCATACCAACATATTTAATTCCGTTAAAGCCCATAAAAACGGCAAGTAAAATCCACAAAATAGAAATCGCAAAGTGAACAACGCTGCCTGCACCATATCCCGCAATACTAGCCAAGAGTAGTCCGGCAAAGAATGCGTTAACGCTCAACCACCCGAACTGCAGGGCACCCATTAAAAAGCCCGGCATGAAGAACCCACCCTGTACGCCGTAAGTCGAGGTGCCGACAATTGAAAGCGGCAGACCGGATTTCATACCGAGCATACCTGGTGCGATGTAACAGCAGAAATGGCAAAGGAAAGCCGCTAAAACCAAAGCTCCGAGCGCGAGTGGTAAACCAGCAACTAATAGACCACCAAGATTAGGTTTCGCACCGTCCGGCACGCTTTGCCAGAATACGAACCAGAGCATAACGCCGGCGTAAGTCGAAGCGGTGCTCGTCAACCAAAACACACGGTTGCTGAACGGATTCGGCGTTGCGGACGCCACGTAATCTGGAAGCTGAGTCGATTTCTTATCTGACATTATTGGTTCTCCTTATAATGTATGCTGAGGCGAAAACTTATGCCTAACCGGTGTCGGCTAAACTTTGAAATGTTTACTTTTGCACAAAAATTCTTATGCTGCAATTAAAGCATTTTTTTCAGAAAAAACAACCTTTTCAGAAAAATTTCGGATCGCTTGTTCCATTTTTTGCTAAAAGTTATATTAATTTTATGGGTTTTTGTAATACTGACCACCAGCTAAATATTGCGTAAAATAAGTGTAAACATAAGACGTCAGACTTCAGACGTTAGACTTCAGAAAAACAAGTCAAATTTTCAAGGTTGTTCCAGAGTATCTCATGATTAAAAATACTATTTCGAGGCGTGAATTCATTGTTCATACTTGTGCCGTTGCCGGTTCGGTTGCAAATGTAATGTCGCTTTCAACACTGGATCCGAATACAGTTTCGGCAAGTGAATCGCAGGAAAAAAATACTGCCGAAAAAAAAGCAAAACTCGTTCAGGTGCTTGACGACCCGAAGTTTTCGAAAGGTTTTGTAATCTCCGGCCCGGAGCATTCTTCGCCGAAAAAAATCGAAACTTTTGACCAAAAAAACGTAAAACCTGCTTGGGGAATGCCACGCTGGAACTCTCGTGGTAATTTCGATTCAAGAGAAATCACCGATTCGCTTGTGAAACTGTCCGATCCGTACGGTTCGGTAACACTTGAACGTGAAAGCGGTGCAATTGAACTTGTTGTGAACGCGTCGAAAGAATACGACAAGCCGCGAACAAGCGGTGCTGTGCCGTGGACGCACTTGTTGCTTGAGCAGTCGCCTTTTTCTAATCCGATAATTCTGAAAGATATTAAGCGTGTTTGGGCCGTGCTTGATTTTGAACTCACGAAGTTCATTGAATACGGAAAAAATGATCCGACATGGCATGCTGCCCAATTTTCGTGGTTCATTTACTTGATAAACGGCAACAAGGAGTCCAAAGGTTTTGGCGATTTTCTTTGGTTCGGCCTGAGTTTCTTCGACAACCGGTACGATTTTGTGCCGCTTTACGCCAACCAGGATTTCGCAATGCCGGACGGAAAGTTCATTTACACGCTTTCAAGCAAATCATATCTCGACGAAAAAGTTACGGTTGGCAAGCGTTTCTACGTGAAATATGATATTCTGCCGCACATCGAAGAAGGGATGAAAACCGCTCAGGAACGAGGTTTTCTTACACATTCCAGCTTTCGGGATATGTCGCTTAACGGCATGAATATCGGCTGGGAAGTGCCCGGCACTTTTGACGTCGGCGTGAAAATCTACAAAATGCTAACCGAAGCGGAAACGGATTATTCTTGATCTGCGAGAAAAATTTGAACGGCTTTGTTAAACTTTCGTTCGCGATCCTAAATAAACTGCAACACGTTGGTAGCGCGCAGTATAGGTTGTCCGATTATCTCCGAAACCGGAGCGACTTTCGGAGAAATTCGCCTACCTTAATTCGTTACCTTAATTTTGGTCGTAAACCTCATTGTACGGCATGGTAATTTTGCGGTTTCCATCCTGCTTGGCCACTTGTTCGGACGATTCTGTCTCAGAATCGTCGTGGTACGTCAAAATATTGCTCAAGCTGATTCCGAAGAAATTCAACAAGTCAATGTACCACGAATAAAGTACCGGCACTAAAAACAATACCAAAAGCAAAGAAAACGCAACGCCGCCAATCACGCTCAATGCCATTGGAATAATAATTTGAACCTGTAATGACCGTTCGAGCAGAATCGGCAAAAGGCCACCCATTGTTGTCACCGACGTTAGCATTACCGGCCTGAAACGGCGTTGCCCCGCTTCCAAAAGGACTTGTTTTACAGGTTCGCCGGACCGAATTTGCGTGTTAATGTAGTCGATAAGTACAATTGAATCGTTTACAACAATACCGCTAAGTGCAACAAGTCCGAATATGCTGAACTGCGAAATCGGATAACCTGCCAGCCAGTGTGCAACCACCATTCCAATTGTGCTGAATGGGATAATGGTCATGATTATTGCCGGCTGAACATAAGACCGGAATTGTAAAGAAAGCAGCACAAACATCGCACCAATAGCAACGCCGGCTCCTATCATAATGTCTCGCATCGACTCGTTGCGTTGTTCTTCCTGTCCTTCCCAAAGTGTCGAAACTTCCGGGTATTCTTTTTTAAGTGCCGGCAGAAAGTTTTGCTTCAGGTCGGCAATGATTTCGGCAGCGTTCCCTTTTTTTTCGTCGATTCCTGAACTTACGGTAATCGAACGGAGTTGGTTTCGGCGTGTAATGGTTGTGTATCCACGCACAACTTCAATGTCGGCAAGCTCAGTAATCGGGTATTCGTCGCCGTTTGCTGTTCGGATGCGTATTTCATTGAAATCGCCGAGTGAGCGGCGTTCTGCTTCCGGATAACAAACCATTAACTTTACTTCGTGTCTGCCACGCTGTAACCGCTGCACTTCCGCACCGTAATATGTCGCGCGGATAACGTCTGCCAAGTCGGCAGGCTGTAAACCCATTGCAATTGCGTTTTCCTTGATTTTCAAGCGGAATTCCCATTTGCCCGGCGCGTCGCTGTCTGAAATGTCAATTGTTCCCTCGTATTTTGCAAGTTTTTCTTTGCATTTAATAACCGCTTCCTTCAGCCGTGCCGAATCTGTTGATTTCGCAACGAAAAGCACCTCAATTGCTCCGCCGCCGGGACCAAAAGATTGCGTGTCAAATGATAACTTTTCCGCACCGGGAACCGGCCCTGCGATTTCCCGCCACCTATTGGAAATTTCAATGCTGCTGATTTTTCGGCTCCCGTCACTGACAAGTTCGACCTGAACACCGCCGGTATTGCTGCTTCCGCCGCCTCCCGCACCGAAAATGTTATGTCCACGCCCTTGCAACGAAGTGCCGATCACTCGGAAAGAACGGTCTGCTATGCGGTGCCCTTTGGCTTCGTATTCGTTTGCCGTTTTCCAGAACGCGTCTTCAAGGTGCCGAGTCCATTTGTCGGTTACTTCAGCAGGTGTTCCATTCGGAAATGAAAGTGTCGTTTGAATCGTGTTTCCGTCAATTTTTGGAAAGAAAACGAACTCGACAACTCCGGCGTATACAATGCCAACGGTGAAAATAAGAGCCGAAAGACATGCGGACATGTAAATCCCCCGGTGATGCAAAACCCACGTAAGTGTTGGTGCGTAAACTTCCCGTATAAACCAAACCAAACCGGCTGAGAGTTTATTTCCGAGAAATTTAAGTGGCATCAGAAGCCACGTGAAAATGTACAAATACCCGTGCAACATTGAAATGAACAAATTCTTTTTATGTGCAAGGTGACAAGGCAGAATCGTAAAACATTCGCCAAGTGACGCAAGAAGCATTGCAATAATCACAATTGGAATACCAATAATGATTTTTCCCATTACGCCCGAAATGAAAAGAAGCGGTGCAAACGCAATAATGGTTGTGAGAACGGAAGTTGTAACCGCCGGTAATACTTCGGCTGTACCGTCAACGGCAGCCTGGTAAAAGTTTTTGCCGCGTTGTCTGTGTGTGAAAATATTTTCGCCGACAACAATTGCGTCGTCAACGACGATTCCGAGAGCCATAATCGCCCCGAAAGTGGAGATCATGTTCAACGTGTTGCCGCTGTAATAAAGCCAAAGGGCCGACATGCACATTGAGAACGGAATCCCCATTGCGACCCAAAAAGCGAGCTTGATGTCGAGGAAAAGTGCCAGCAGAATAAATACGATGCAAAGCCCTTGCAGCCCGTTGGTAACAAGAAGTTGTAAACGAGAACGGACTTCAATTGATCGGTCGCCCCAGGTCACGAGTCTGTAACCTTGCGGTAATGTTCCGCTTGAGTTTTTCTCTTTTACGTATTTTTCAACCTGATCAACCATTACGAGTAGGTCTTCGTTTGTATTTCGCAGTACACCAAGAGCGACAACTGGCTTGCCGTGAACTTCATTTGAGCCGGTAAGGCCCGCATTTCCGACAACGAGCAGATCAGCGGGGCCGCTGTTTCTCGGGTCGTAAACCGTTGCAAGTGCGGTTCCGTCAACGAATTCGTCCCGCACATCGGCAACGTCGCCGACTTTGATAACGGTTCCATCCCGGCGTGTTATGAAAGGCAGGTCGGCAATTCCTTCACCGTCATAACGCCGGTTATCTGTCCGCACATTAATTTCCTGAGACGGGGCCCGAATCGTACCGCCTGGAGTTTGGACGTTTTCTTTTCGTATTATATTTGCCGCCTGACTGAGCGTTTTTTTGTACTGCCGGAGCACGAATTCCGGAATTTCAACGTTTATCTGGTAATTTTTGGTGCCGACAAGGTTTACCATTGAAATACGCGGAAGCTGTTTAATTTCTTCCCGGATATCTTCCGCAACTTGTCTTAGAGCGAGTTGTCCGTCAACGGAATAATCTTCGGGTCCTACGACTCCGACTGAGATTATCGTTTCCTGAACTTTAACTCGTTGCACAATTGGTTTTTCCGCAAGTTCTGGAAAACTTGGAATTCCGTTGACTAATTGTTGTACTTCATTTACGATTCGGTCAACGTTTTTAACGTAAGAATGAAGTTCAAGCAAAACCAGTCCGCTCCCTTCGTTTGCGGTAGCGGTCATTTTTTTAAGCCCTTCAACGGAAACAAGAGCTTCTTCAATTTTTTGGCAGATACCGTTTTCAATCTCTTCCGGTGTCGCGCCGGGATAAATGACTGTAACAGTGACGTATTCCAAGTCGAAGTTTGGAAACGTCTCTCGCCGCAAATTCATACCGCAGTAAAGTCCCAATCCGACGACTGTAATCATCAGAATGTTCATTGCGGGCGAGTTGGAAATTATCCACCTAAGAAAGTTTTTTAACATAAATATTTTACTTTTGTATTATTTTCGTGCGGTATAATCCGCAAAAACGGCATTGTACACGTTAGATTATCATTGTACAATAAGGGCGGCTGGAGATGTAAAGAGCCTTCAGACTTCAGACTTCAGACTTCAGACTTCAGATAATTTCGAATCACCTGCTCACCTATATACTTTTCCTTCATGTCATTACT
>JBOFQC010000535.1:0-7698 GCA_051660725.1 Thermoguttaceae bacterium | reverse complement strand
ATCGCTTTTTCAAGTGCGAATCTGGCCCAAAGATCAAGGTGGTTCGTCGGTTCGTCCAAGATTAACACATTCGCTTCCTGAGCCGCCAACTTAGCCAAAGCTGCTCGGCAACGCTGTCCGCCGCTCAAACTACCAACCGACTGCAACTGCTGTTCACCGGTCAAGCCGAACGACCCCAACAGACTTCGTCGGGCAGGTTCTTCAAATATCCTTTTTTCGGGCCGAATCGCATCAACAACCCGCGCGGAGTCGTCGAGAACGTGTAACTGCTGGTCGAAATAACCGACTTTCACCCCTTGTCCAACCTGAACCGCACCGTGATCCGGCGCAATTTGGCTAAGCAGACAACGCAAAAGTGTGGTTTTACCGCAGCCGTTCGGACCAAGAACCGCCCAACGCTGTCCCCGTTCAATGTCAAACGAAAGCTCTGTAAATAACGGTTGGATTTTACCCGAATCTTCTTTGGCAAACCCTTTCGAAAGTTCGTCGACTCGAAACACCATGTCACCGGTTCGGGACGCTTTCGGAAACGACATCGGCGGCGACTCGATTTTTTTCGGCAAATCAGCCGGTTCTTCCTGAAGCCGTTCCAACTTTTTACGTCTGTCTTCGGCCTGAGCCGCTTTCATGCCGTAATGGTTGCGGCGTATGAAATCTTTCGCTTTTTCGACCTCTTCGACGTATTTTTCGTAAGTTCTGGTCTGGACCAGGAGCCGTTCCTCTTTAAGAATCGTATATTTCGAGAAATTGCCAGGGTAATCGTCAATTGTGCCGTGAAATAGCTCTAAAGTTCGGTTTGTCACCCGATCCAAAAAGTACCGGTCGTGCGAAACGAGCAAAACCGCTGCGTTGGTATTTTTCAGAAAATCTTCCAACCACTCCGTTGCCAACAGGTCGAGGTGGTTGGACGGTTCGTCAAGCAGCATAATATCCGGCTCTGCAAGAAGCAGCTTGGCCAAGCTGAGTCGGTTAAGTTCACCACCGCTAAGAGCAGTCGTCGGCTTTGTGAAATCGTCGTCAAAAAAGCCGAGGCCGTGCAGAATCTTTTCGACTCTGTGATCGAGATGATAAGCGTCGTGCCGCATCAACTCTTCGTGAAGTCTGTCATACCGTGCGGCCAAGCGGTTATGTTCCGACTGGTCAAAATCGGCGGCGTTAGCGGATTCGGCAAGTTTATGCGCAATTTCTTCCGCTTCTCTTTGCATTTCGACCAAATGCGTGAGAGCGTCCTGCGCTTCTTCCAGTACGGTTTTGCCCGGCTCAACGTCGGGACGTTGCTCCAAGTACCCGATCATTATGTCGCCATGTTTTTCGATTGAACCTTTTTCCGATTCTTCTTTTCCGGCAAGAATATTAAGAAGCGTTGTTTTTCCACAACCGTTCGGGCCGACGAGACCGATTTTGTCGCCGCTGCGTATTTGAAACGTAACGTCAACCAATACGGGGTCGTCTGTGAAATGCTTACGTAAATGTTCGACTGAAAGTAGGACTGACAAAGGAAAATATATTGGCGTATCTAAATATGGTTATTCTATAGAGTCAATGTGTACACAACGTATAAAGATACCATAAATATAGCAATCAGCAAGAAGGTACACACAAGGAGATTACTACACAGCCAAATGTAAATTTGTCGATTGTGTTTAGCCGCTGATCCTGGATCAGCGTTTTCTAACGGTTATTTTTTATTCCCCGCATGATTTCAGAGGCAGTCGGCGGACAGCCGGGTACGTAATTGTCGCAGCCATTTGTGCAGTTACCGACACCAAAACCGGCACATTTTTGGCCGCGAAAACCTTGGCCGATCTTTATTTTTCCGGCAACTGCAACTGCTCGATATTTTGCGTTTGAACGATTCAAAGCACAAATCAACGCCGCATAACAAGCACTGCAAGCGTTTTGGGCTTCGATATGTTTTTCAAACTGCCGAATAAGTGAACTTTGATTTTGAAGCACGCAGGCAGGACGAGACTGCGTTTCGTGTTCGATTACTTTTACGTTTTCATCGCAAAACTTACCGACTCCGTATTCTTGAGCTAACCGGATGTATTCGACGCGGTTTGAATCAAGACCAATAAGTCCGGCACAGTACGAATCCAGTGTAACCGGATCGGTTCCTACCAAGATACGGTTGGCTTCAACCGGATTACCCCCTTCCTCAAAAGTCGGGTCACCGCAAATTCCGTCCACGACATGCAGCGTCGGCTTTAGCACCGTATTCAGTGCCGCAATTGGTTTGTGCAGTCCGATATTGTGATACCGCCGCTTCTCGCTGTCCGGGATGCAACCTTTCATATTTTTCAGGCAGCAGGTAATTTCAGTTTGGCAATGCCCTTTGAGAACAGGAACATTTATCAGAACGTCGGCTTTGGCTACACGTTCACAAACACCGAGCGAGAGGTCGCGAAAGTTTTTCTTGAGTACCACATCGCTTTTGGTGTCAAACAGTTTAACGCCGTATTTTTTAGCAATTGAATCGTAACCGCAGATTTTGAAAGCCCGTTCCGTTTGGTCACCCAACCACGAACCTTCAGCAATTGTAACCGCTTTGACACCGCAATCACGCAGAAAGCAAACAATTGCTTCGACGATTTCCGGATGCGTTGTCGCTCCTGAATTTGCCGGTTTTGACACCACGAGATTCGGCTTGATTACAACATCCGAATCACTTTTCAACTGCTTCTCAAATCCAATGACACGAAGCAGTTGCGTCGTCATCTCGAACGGCTTTGTTCCGTAAATGATATTGATTTGCATGATTCACGACTGTTTCAACCACTTAATAAGAGTTTCGTACAATCTTTTCGGTTCAATTGGTTTCCTGATATGATCGTTCATGCCGGCGCCGATACTGTTATTATAATCGCTTTCAAGAGCATTTGCCGTCATTGCGAGAATCGGAATTGTACGAGCTTCCGGCTTGTCCAATTTACGAATTTGCATTGTCGCTTCCAATCCGTCCATTTCAGGCATTTGCACATCCATTAGGATCAGGTCGTAATTGCCCACCTTTACGGCTTCGACTGCTTCCAGACCGTTGTTCACAATTGTTAATTCAATGCCGAGTGACTTTAATAATTCGGATGCGACAATTTGGTTTACTTTGTTATCTTCTGCGAGCAGGATTTTGGCACCTTTTACTGATTGTTTTGATAATTCAGTATTCGCCGTTTTCATGTTTTGTTCTTCAGTGTAACTGTGTAATCTCACGGTAAAGAAAAAAGTCGAACCTTGGTCGGGCTTGCTTTCAACCGATATTTTTCCGCCCATAAGTTCAATGAGTTTTTTCGAGATGACCAATCCAAGTCCGGTTCCGCCGTATTTTCGTGTAGTCGATCCGTCAGCCTGTGTAAACGACATGAACAATTTTTCCTGCTGAGCAGGTGTCATACCAATACCGGTATCTTTTACAGCAAACGCAAGTTCAACAATCTCGCTTTTTTCGTTGATATCGTACTGTGTTTTTTCAGACTTTGGGTCCGCTACTTTTTGATTTACGGATATGACAATTTCACCAGATTGCGTGAATTTAACTGCGTTATTCACAAGATTCAACAGAACCTGGCGCAATCTAAGCGGGTCGCCCAGAAAATCACGGGTATTCAAACCGTTATAATCCACACGTAAATTCAGTCCTTTTTCAATTGCTTTGACACCGGAAACGTCAACCACTTCCTTAATTAGCGTCTCAATTGAAAACGGAATTTCTTCGAGTGAGATTTTACCTGCTTCGATTTTCGAGAAATCAAGAATATCGTCAATAATTCCCAGCAGATTTTTCGTAGCTGTCTGTGATTTTTCCAAGTAATCTCGCTGCTGCTCGGTTAAATCAGTACGCAAACACAAGTACGTCATTCCCAAAATAGCGTTCATTGGGGTCCGTATTTCGTGGCTCATGTTTGCCAAAAAATCACCTTTTGCCCGACTGGCCTGTTCTGCCGCGTCTTTTGCTTTACGCAAAGCTGCTTGTTTTTGTCGCTCTGAATGCCAGAACAAGTATATTGGCAGTGCAAACAATAAAAGGTCAATAATTCCAATGAACAACATCGAGTAGAAATATCTTTCCGCTGTCTGCTCTGCCGTATACTCCGGAATAATGTTTATGATGTACCAGTTTGTTTCGTGAATCGGCACTCGGCTAAAACCAATGTAACTCGGCACTCCGTTGATGCTTATAAGTGCCGAACCCTGTTCGGTTCCTTTAAGTAGCGGTGCGATTTCCGCGTAGCCGCCGCCCAAATCAGTTAGCGTACGCTCCGGTTTGAATTCGTAATCAGGATGAAAAATCAAAACTTGGTTGCTGTCGACCAGTAGCGAGATTCCATGCGATCCGTCGGATGCTTTTTGTATGATTTCATCAACTGTCATCAGAAACAAATCGAAACCAATTACCCCGTACGCCTGACGTTTACCCGCACTATCCGTTTCATAAACTTTTTTGATTATGCTTATGCACGGCGAATTAAACTCGAAATCCATGTAAGCGTCGGAAAAAACCACTTCGTCACGCTCACCCGTCGCAGCGACATTGGGATACCAATCCCTTTCTTTCGTCACCCACGGATTTGGAAGTGTGTTTTCGTCCAGTATTTCCTGAGTCGATAAACAGAAATTACCTTCATAACTTGCCAGCCAAGTGGGCGCAAAAGTTCTCAGCACGCCGCTTTCGTCCCGAATATTACCCTGCTCCATGTATGCCGTATCAATTGCCGAAAACATGTCACGAACGGCTGTAAGATTCTTATTTGTTCTCGCTTCCTGCGAATTCTTGCATTCTTTCAGATAATCCCGAACCGGCTTGTATTTGTCGAGTAAAAGAATCGAATGTATATTTCCAGCAAAAAAGTGCGCAACCGTCTCGCTTGTCATTCTACTGCGATACACTATTTCATCGCTGATGTTTTTTTGCATTTGGTGACCGACCCGCAGCATTATCACGAAGTTTGCTGTGACAATTACGAGTACAATCAGTCCGAAAAGCACAAATTGCGTTTTTTTCTGGTGAAAAAAATTCAAGACAACGTGATTTTTGGCGGCTGAATTGTCATTTGGAATAGATGACATATCTGTTTTGAGAAATAAATTTGTTGCAAACAGTGCTGGTCATTCAGGCATAAATTGCTCGGGTAGGCGACTTTCTCCGAAAGTCGCTCCAGTTTCGGAGAAACTTGACTACCTATGAGCAGGACTCGACGGCGGTATTATACCATAAAATATTGAGACGAAAACCATCTCAACCAGAAGGTACTCGGTAAAATACAAATAAAGATATACTGTCGCCCGGCACAAACTGCATGTTTTCCAATTTAGGGTAAGCTGAAGATAATCAGCATTAAACATTGAAAAACTCGGAAAAGGAGCCGACCGATTCACGCCTCGACGGCAGGTCGCGGGAGGTGGAACACTTCACGTGAAGCAATTCACGCCTGAATGGCAGGTTCCCACCCATACCGGGCTCCGGTATAGCTGGCAAACCTAGCCGAAATCTACATCAAGTATATTCCATTTTCGTGACATTCAGCGACCATTTCATCTGGCCAGATCGAAACTTGCACTTCACCAACGTGAGCGCAGCGTAGCAAAAACATGCAGACGCGGGACTGTCCGATTCCGCCGCCGATTGATAACGGAATTCGATCTTCCAGCAGCGATTTGTGGAAAAATAACTCTTTTCTTTCCGTGCAACCGCAGATTTCCAATTGATGCAGAAGTGCCGCTTTATCAACACGAATACCCATTGAAGAAAGTTCAACGGCCATTTGCAGAATAGGGTTCCAAACGAGAATGTCGCCGTTTAGTCCGCGATACCCAGTCGACGTTTCGGTCGACCAATCGTCGTAGTCCGGTGCTCGTTGGTCGTGCAACTGACCATTTGAAAGTTTGCCGCCAATACCGATAATGAAAACAGCTCCGTACTTTTTCGTCGCTTTATTTTCACGTTCTTTCGGCGTTAAATCCGGGTAATCCCGAAGCAAATCCTCGGCGTGAATAAATGTTATTTTGTTCGGAAGTGACGGCGTGATATGATGAAAATCCCTATAAACGACATCCTCCATTATGCGTAAAACTTCGTAGATTTCCCGAACGATTTTTTTAAGAAATTCGAGGTTTCGATCTTCCGGACGAATTGTACGCTCCCAATCCCATTGATCAACGTACAGCGAGTGCAGCTGGTCGAGTGATTCGTCGGCTCGGATTGCGTTCATGTCGGTGTAAAGTCCGTAACCCGCTGGAATTCGGTAAGCACCGAGTTTCATCCGTTTCCATTTTGCCAGTGAATGCACAACTTCGGCACGCTTTTCGTCCAGTGCTTTTATTGGAAACGACACTGCTCTTTCGACGCCTGACAGGTCATCATTCAGACCCGTGCCGGACAGCACAAAAAGCGGCGCGGTCACGCGACGAAGTTTAAGCCGTGTTGCCAGCTCGGACTGAAAAGTGTTTTTTAATAGGTTTATCGCCTGCTCCATCATTTCAGGGGCAAGTTTCGCACAATATCCGACAGGGAGTGTGAGTGACATTATTTTTTATCTTCTTGAGAAGTTGAAATCACTGACCAAAAAAATCAGCCGCTAAACACAAATTAACAAAAGTATACCAATTAATCTTTTCTCTACACAATGTAGCCAGTTTCTAGGAAACTGGAGCAACTTTCGGAGAAAAGTAGCCTTCAATGCCACTCAGTGGCAATTTCCATTATTTAAATTCTACAATTCCGGTAAATTATTACAAGGGTACAAGTGATTAACCCGTATTCAAACACAATAATATGTTTCCTCAATACGCTTCCTCCACTTTATCGATTGCCGAATTCCGTATTCAGTTGGTATTTTAGAAAGACCTCAAGTCACCCGACTTTGCAATTTTTATTTTTTGAGTAAAATTTATGCGCTGTAATGTCATTCTTATGTATTTTTTATTGCGTAGGGCCAGAAAATAATGCACCAACCACAAAGTACACCGGGAACACTTGATTGTTCACAAAGCTCGATAAATGAAACATGCAAGCCCAAAACGTTTAGTGGGTCCGAAAACATTTACGTCCGAACGGCTGGTCAAAATCCGTGCCGGCTCGGTTCAGCGTTGGATTTCATCACGGAAGGTGCGCTGAAAAGTTTACAGTGGGCGAAATTCGAGCAAATAATCAACCACACGTATAACAATGTCCCCTGGTACCGTAAAAAAATGGGCGAAAAGGGACTGACTCCGCGTGACATTCGTTCTTTTGACGACATCCACAAACTGCCGTTTGTCGTCAAAACCGATCTGCGGGACACGTATCCGAAAGGTTTATTCGCGGTTCCAATGGATCAAATTGTTCGGCTCCACGCTTCCAGTGGTACTACCGGCAAACCAATTGTTTGCGCTTACACGCAAAACGACATTGAGGTTTGGAAAGAAGTCGTCGCCCGATCACTGCTTGCATTCGGTATGGATTGTGGCGATATTTTGCAGAATTCTTACGGTTACGGTCTTTTCACCGGCGGACTCGGTTTACATTACGGAGCCGAATCGCTTGGCATTACCGTTATTCCGACATCCGGCGGAAACACTGAGCGGCAAATAATGCTTCTGCGAGATTTCGGAGCCACTGCGATTTCATGTACGCCGAGCTATTTTACTCACATAATTGAAAAAGCTGAGGAAATGGGCGTTTCGCTCCAAGACCTGCCACTTAGACTCGGAATTTTCGGTGCC
>JBOFQC010000534.1:0-8537 GCA_051660725.1 Thermoguttaceae bacterium | reverse complement strand
ACACGTTTCCCGCTCTTCGTCGGTCAATCGAACAATGTACTTTTTTTTCATGGCGAAACCTCCGTGTGTTGAAAACGGCAATATACCAGATTTCGACCATTTGTCATATCCCAATTACTAACACTGACAACGCACTAGTCCGCCAAGTCCGCACTGTTCCTTGAAGTACTCCATTTTTTCAGGCGTGTCGTAATTGACGACACCGCCGTGAACAATCTGAAGCGGCCGGGTTTCCGCAGGCGGATTATTCCAATCAGCGAGCCATGTTTCGGGCACTGCTGCTTCTATTAACTGCGTAAACAAACCGTGTGAAAGAATTGTAAAAAGAATACAAACCCGGAATACAAGAAAAAATTTTTCTACTTTCACGTTCCACCTTTGTTTATTTTACTGTATTTTTTTCAACAGCCAACTAATATTTTTCGCGAGGTTTTCAAATGTTTCGATACCTTCCGCATCGTTGCTTATGTCACCTTTTGCCAAGCCGTATCCAATGTTCCAATATGTCGAACCAGGGATAATCATTTCGTTTATCAAGAAAAAGTAGTTCAGCTGCGAAAACGTAAAGTTCGCGCCGGCACGTCTTGCAACGGCAATTGACGCACCGATTTTTCGTTTGAGCGGATTGTCGTTCATACGGCTCACGAACCCAACCCGGTCAAGTAACGACATTATCTGCGGCGTGGCTGAACCGAAGTAGACCGGTGAGCCGACAATTATCGCGTCGGCAGAAATGAATTTCTCGAACAAAAGGTCGAAGTTCGGGTCGTCCAGAACGCATCTTTTTTTACCGCCGCAACCGTAACATGCCACGCACGATTTTACGGGTAAATCCGCGAGCGAAAAAAACTCAGTCTCGAACCCTTCATTATTCAAAGCAGAAAGAGCAGTTTGCACCGCAATTGACGTATTACCCTCTTTACGAGGACTTCCTGATATGCCGATGATTTTCATTTTTATAAGAAATTTATTTTAATATGAAAAAGATAAATGTTTTGTACCCCCAAGGGCAGTGTCCAGTTTCTCCGAAACTGGAGCGACTTTCGGAGAAAGTCGCCTACCAAAGATTCCCGCAAAATACCCGGAGGAACCTGCCGTTCAGGCATAAATCGGCTCCGGGGCTAACAAAAATTGCATAATCTACATTATGTTAAGCCTACATACCCGCCAACTTACGTTGGCGGCTCGCAGTACAAAAAATACAGTCTTAACTGAAGATATTATAGCTTCCCTGTTTTGCAACGCTGCTTTCGTAGAAACCGTCTTCGTCGGGCATGATTGGCGGATTCTGGTCGAAACTGGTCGGTTCCGGTTGCGGCATGTATGTTTTGCCTTTTGCAACCAAGTCGTCCCAAGATACGATCTTTCCGCAGAAAGCTGCTTCACGTCCGAGAACGGCTGTCATTGTGGCTTGGGCACCGTACCAACCGTTGTTCATCGGTTTGTTTTCACGAATCGCTTTGTTATGGTTGACGTGTTCGAGTCCGAACTGGCCAGCGTTGGTGTTTCCACGGTAAAGCTGTTTTCCAGCAGCGTCATTCAAATAACCGTGACCGACATGTTCCGCTTCACCGTAACCTTTTGTACCGTGAATTGATTGACCGACGATATCCCAGCAATTCGGGATGTGACGGCATTGGCTGAACATACGAGTTCCGTCAGCAAAGGTGTATTCGACAAAGAAGTGGTCCCATGCTTGACCGTAACGTCCGCAATTTCCACGATTTTCGTCGTACCATTTCCACCAAGCTTCTTTGTCGGCGTACTTCGGTGCGGTCCGCAAAATACTATCAGGAGCGGCTGGAGCCTGACGACCACCTTGAGCGTTCGCGGAGACCGGGTGAACCATGTTGTCGCCTTTTCCGTGGAGCCAAAGTCCCATGTCGAGGTTGTGAACGTGCTGTTCGCAAATGTTATCACCGCAAAGCCATACGAAGTGGTACCAGTTATCCATTTGGTAACCCATTTCGGTTTGGCCTTTTCTACGTGGACGGCACCAGATACCGCCGCCGTTCCAGAAAACGCGTGAGTAAGAGATGTCGCCGATGAGTCCGTCATGTACTTTGTCAACCCATTCGGCAAAACCGGGATCGTGGCGGCGTTGCAGACCGACACAAACTTTCAGGTTCTTTTCGTCCGCAACTTTATTCGCTGCCATTACAATATTGTAACCGGGAGCGTCGGTGAAAAGCGGTTTTTCCATAAAAACGTGCAATCCTTTATCGACCGCTTCACGGTAATGGAAAGGACGGAAGCCCGGCGGAGTGGCAATTACGACTTGGTCACCTGGTTTCAGGCATGCAATTGCTTTTTTGTACGCGTCAAAGCCGTGAAAAACATTGTCGGCCGGAATGTCAATTTTTCCCTGGTATCCGTCATCATCACGCAAACCTTGTGCGGTATTTTTTGCATTTCCTTCAAAAGCGTCGGCAACAGCGACAACTTTTACGTTATCGTTAACGTTTAAACGGTCACGAATCGCACCGTTTCCGCGTCCACCGCAACCAATGAGTGCAACTCTAATTTGGTCATCTCCGGCAGCGTGGGCAGAGCGGGAAACGCTCAGACTTCCCGCTATACCAGTTCCGGCTGCGATAACGCCGCTGGTTTTCAAGAAATTTCTACGTGTAGTTTTAAATGTTTTGGTCATACTAACTTACTCCGTTGTTGGTTTTTAAGGATAAACACTGTTTTTCAAAATAAATACATATATTATACACTTTCAGGCTCAAAACTAATCGTCTCCTAAACGCTTGGTGTTACAAGTCTTGCCGTATTTCATTTCACTGACGGAAAATTAATTGACGTCATCAGTAAACCATGAAGTGTACATAAAAAATGATGTATTATTTGCCGTGAGAAAAGATTATTGTCCAGTTGGCAACCTACCGACTATATCAGTTTCCGCAACCAGTTGCAACCGTCTGAAAAAAATTTTTTTTGCGTGTTAGCCGCCGAGGAACCTGCCGCTCAGGCATAAATTGCTCGGCGTAGCTCCCCGGAGCAGGGCTCCGGGGCTAACTCAGTCGTTGCGGTATATTACGGGGTTGAAAATTTTTGTGCAACTGGTAAATTAAGTCGTAGATCGTATACTGTCGCTCGGCAAAAACTGCATGTTTTCTAACGCAGGGTAAGTGAAGATAATCAGTACCTAACATTAAAAACTCGGGAAAAGAGCCGACCAACGGGAGGCGGAACACTTCACGCGAAGCGTACTACCCATACCGGGCTCCGGTATAGAATTGATCAGGTTTCAAACTTCACATATATAGGCGAATCTCAGTTTCGCTGCAAAAAACGCAGTAATTATGACATCAGTTAGTTCTCCAAGAAGTATTATTCGGCCAATATTAACGCGTTGCATTTTTATTTTCTTCGTGCTTTTAGGCGTAATAACCATGACTGGTTGCCCTAAAAATTCCACTGAATCTCAAAATGAAACGGATTCTGCCGCTCTTGAAGGAGCCGGACCTGTTATTCCGACGCTGAATAAAGAGGATTTAGACAAAATCGGCCCCAAAAATAACCTGTCGGAATTGGTTTGGATGCCGTCAAATGGAGCTTACGGTTACATAATGTTTCCCAAACGGTTTTTTGAATCGACAATTGGAGTCGCAGGAAATGACATTTTAATTTCCGAACTGATGAATTTCACGAATATTCCGGTTGATTTTGCCAAGGTGGAAACCATTATTGCCGTTGGACGTACCAAGCCGGTAATAATTCCTCCGCAGCCGGGCGGCCCGAATGTGTCGCAACAAGCGCAACTTGCTCTTATTGTAAACTGCGTGAAATTGACCGATCCAATTGAAAGGCAAGTAATTCTGAGTTCGTTTTTTCCTCAAAACCAAACAACGCCAATAAAACCACGTCAAGTTGAAGGTAAAGACGTTTACGATCTGCCCGCCGGTTTTCCTCTTGAAACAAATGCTATTGTTTTCATTGATGATAAAACTTTTCTCTACATCCGTGAAGACGACGCTGTATTTAACGAAATCTTAAAGGGTAAAGGTCCAACCGGTCCGCTTGCCGAGCGTATGGGCCGCGCTGATCTGAAGAATGTTGACATGATTTTCCAAGCAACGGCTGAAGGAAATCCTGTTATTCCGCCGGAGATTTCGGATATTATTGCTTCCCAATACACATTTGTTCCGGAAACGCTTGTAAAATTAATTATTGAGAATTTCCGAGCGTTACAAATAAGACTGGATTTTTCTGCTTCTGAGTCAAACGCTTTAGCTCAGATACTTTTCACGACATTGAAACCTGAAGCGGCAAAAGATATTACACGAGTTCTGGAAGACCAAAGTGTACTTCTTAAAAACACAATTGCGATGCAAATGGCTTCTCTGGAAAAGAAAAAAGAGCCAAACACGCCTGCCGCAAAACCTGCCGATGACGTAACAACGGAAGTAAAACCAGAAACCGACGCCAAGGTGGACGAACTGTACACAGAGCAGTATTATTACAAATACGCCACACAGGCTCTTGACGCCATTGAAATAAATTTCAACGAATCTACAGTTGATATTAAACTGAACCATTTCGCAGGTTTCGACACGTATGTTACGGAGATGTTCCAACAGATGCGTGATCAAAAGAAAATGTTTGAAGAAATGAGTCAGACTCGTGTTAAATACGATCAGCTTTTTACGCAGCTCGGAGCTATACGTAAGTACATGATAAAATACCACGACGAAAAAGGATATTTCCCGCCCGCTGCAATTACCAATTCAGAAGGTACACAACTTTTGAGTTGGCGTGTTGCAATTTTGCCTTACATGGGGCAAAATGATTTGTACAAGCAATTCAAATTGGACGAACCGTGGGACAGCGAAGCGAATCGGGCTTTGATACCAAGAATGCCTGCTATTTTCGCTGATCCGAGAGGAGTGTTTGATCCGACGCGGACGACGATTCGAGTTTTCGATTCGCCCGGCACACCGTTTGCCAATCCAAACCTGAAGATGAGCGACCTCGCGACACCGTCGGGAACAATAATGCTGACCGCAGTCGACTCCGACAACGCAACTGAGTGGACACGTCCCGATTCGATTAAACTTGGTGAAACACCCGAGTACTACGAAAAACTTTTTGGCAAAGATTTGCCGATTATAAATTTCGGCGGTGCGTGTTCTTTGTTACCTTGGAGCAGCAACCCGGAAATATTTAAAATGTTTGAAGGTTTCGTCAAAGGCGAAAAAACAAGTGAGAAATAAGGCGAAATACTAAGCGAAAAATAAAGGTACTTAAGTATGAAAATCAAACAAATATCGGTTTTTATTGAGAACAAGCCAGGTCACATTCGCAAAGTCTGCCGTACACTGGCTGACGCCGGCATAAATCTGGAGACAGTTGCCCTAGCCGACACGGAGCAGTTCGGAATTCTGCGTTTCATCGTCAAGGATTCCGAAAAGGCGTTTAGAACATTGTCGGAAAAAGGCTTTGTCGCTCGTGAAACTGAAGTGGTTGCTGTATCAGTTGACGATAAACCGGGCGGACTTGCCAGCATTCTCGAAATCATTGACGAACTGCATCTGAACATTGAGTATATGTACGGATTTCATGTGCGACAAGGTGAAAAAGCGGTTTTAGTCTTCCGCTTTAACGAGCCGGACAACGCTGTAAATCAGCTCCTTGCAAAAGGTGTCACTTTGGTCAGTCTTCAGGAATTGCTGCAGTAGGCCGTATATACTAAGCATCTGTAAATTTTTTATTGACGCAAAACCCGGCTTCTCCGCCCTGAAACGGCATGGTAATTGGGGCAAGGTTGCCACCTTGCCTTTTCAGGGCGGCAGGACGTGAGGAGCCTTGTAACTCAGGGCTGCGCCTCCGTGTAGTAACACGTCGGCTCACCTTGGGATAAGTATTGTGCCCCTTCAGGGCGTAGGACAATTACAGAAATCATTTTGATTTCTGCTGCACAAAAATGAAACACAACGGACGAATTTCGCAACCGCATTTTACGTGTATATTGTTACTGGTTTGTATCTTTACGCAATTCTGCGGCTGCAACAAAGACAAGAATAAGGAAACAGCTCAAACGCTGCCCGGTAATTCTGCTGTCAAACAGCCAGCGGTAACTGCTGAAAATAAGGATGACACCTCTGCCAATAACGATGATAAATCTGGGAACGGCAATATGGCAATTGAAAGGCCGTACATTAGTGACGCCGGCACGGACCAATCTGACACCACTACTTCTGAATCGAATATACCGTCAGACCCGGTTGCGTTTCCTGAAACTTCTTCAGATCAGGGTTTGCCTGCGCAGCCTTCAGATTCTGTTTCTGTAGCAGATTCCGGTGCTAAACCTGATGAGAATAATGACGCCGCTAATAACACCGATGAGAATGCGGGTGGAGGTACCGCCAGCAATGAACCAGTTGGCACCACACAGGATAACCCGACCTCTGTGAGCGAAACCGCAGCATCTTCCAACTCGATGGAAATTGACACCAGTGTTTTTCAAGACATACCCAAGCATGAAAATAAATACGCTGTAGAACCAACAGAACAAGATGCCAGTAAGCCAAGTGATCAGGACGCAAGCAAACCGGACAATCTGGCCGACACGAACCCTGAAGAACAGACTGACCGAAAACCTGATATTGACACACCAGCTAAAGTTGCGCTGCCGAATTTGCGCCCAGACGGTACAAAACCAAGCACCAGCAGTGGAAACGGCAGCAATGATGTGAACACAAACGAATTGCCGGGAGTTGAAAGCGTACCTGAATCTGAAATTGTCACGGCACCAATTGTAGACGTCGCCGCTACCGAACTCATGCAAAAAGTTGTGCATGCTTATAAAACGGCAACGTCTTACGGTGACAAGGGCGAAATCGTTTTGGAATTTGAAGATGCCGAACCGTTTACGATGCCGTGTTCAATTGCTTATCAGTCGCCGAATTTATTCCGAATGGAGGTTGCTTTCGGGCAATTGGTTTGTACCGGTAAATCAATTTTCGCGCAGGTACATTCGTTCTTCGGCCAGTTGTTAAAGCAACCGGCTCCTGTAAAACTTACGATACCGGCAATTTATTGCGACCAGTATTTTGCTGAAGCAGTTGATTTGCAGATACCGGCAAATTTTTTCTGGATACCGCCGCAGATGATACTGCTTTTTGCGAACGATCCGTTAAAAACGTTGGTGCCGGAAAATGCGGACGTTGCTTTGTTGGAACCGGGACGAATCGGTTCAATCCAATGTGACCGTATTTCTGTAGCTGCGCCGGATGGTGCCAGAATTTATTGGGTTGAAAAGGATACATTTGCATTGCAGCGGATTGAACTGCCAGTTGATGGTATCAACCCGTTAAATGGTAAAAAGCCGAGTGCGCTTCGTGTTGATTTACACGACGCTGTGATTGATCCGAAGCTGTCAGATGAAGCGTTCAGTATGGCAACGCCGGATAGCGCAATTGTTCTTGAGCATTTCGTACCGTGGCAATTGCTGATCGCCGGCAAAAAACTTGAGAACTTCGACAAGATAAAAATACGAAGTTTGAAAGACGAAGAATTTGCTCTGTCCCGTTACGCCGATCAAGTGGTGATTCTGCAATTTTGGAGCAAAGATAACGAAGCGAGCCAACATGCTCTTGAACAGATAAATAAAGTTTTCCAGGAGAATCGGGATAATAAAAAACTCAGATTTTTTGCCGTCAATGTTGACGAACAAGAGGTGTCAAATGAAGAGATTGCCAAGGAAATAAGGCAGCTGACAGACGACTTGGATAATTGGACGCCGCTTCCTACGTGTCGGCTGCCCTCAAATGAACTTCTTGTGTCGCTTCGCTTGGAGTATTTCCCAACGCTTGTTATTCTCGCGCCGGGTGGTGAAGTCGCATATTATTTTCCACCTGATGTCATTTCCGCGCAGGAGCTCACAGCCGCGTTAAGCAATGTCCTGGCAGGAAAAAACGATATCAAAGAACTTCTCGAGGAATTCAAAACGGCACAAAATAAGTTTGCGGATAAAATACGGGAAAGTGTTGATGCCGACCTGTACGCAGAAAAGTACGTCTCGAAATCAGCTGACGATAACGCAGGTGCCGTGACAGATGCAAATTTGGAAGAGGTTTCTAATAATTCATCTTTGGAAATATTGCCGCAGCAATTACCGGAGAAACTGAAGCTCGAAGAAAAATTTGTTATAAGTTCGCTTGACACCCCGGGAAACATTCTGGTGGTACCCCCGCAAAAAGCAGGTGAGCAGCCTCTGTTTTTGGTGCTTTGCGGACAGAACTCATTAGCATTATTCAACTCGCTTGGAGATGTTTTGAAACGTATTAAACCGAAAGACGCGTTGTCTGATGACATAATCACATTTGTAAGAACTGGCGTAACATCATCCGGCAAAAGAATTTACGCTGCGTCTGCACCGTTTTCGGGGAGACGGGTGTTTTTCCTTGACGAGAATTTTAATTCACTTGGTTCGTTCCCGAATAACGAAGATAACACCATTAGCGACGTAAAAATTGCCGACATTGATTCGGACAACGAGCCGGAAATAATAATCGCGACTCTTGGTGGTG